>CAYFRD010000019.1:0-2878 GCA_964345555.1 uncultured Peptoniphilus sp.
TATATTTTACCTTAAGAGGAGGATTACTCATACACAAATTATTTCACAGTCTCGTGAATGTAAGCATACGTTCAATATTAAATTTTCAATAATTTATATTCTCCAATAAATTCAATTGATTTAATGCGATAGATCCTCCACTTATTACGAAGCATACTTTTTTGTTTTTTTCTATTTTTATTTTATTTTCCAATATTCCGCCGATACCGATAGCTGAAGATATTTCCGAAAGGATTTTTCCTTCCAAAAGGAGAAGTTTCATTCCCTTTAAAATATATTCTTCAGATACATCCATAAAGCCATCTACATATTTTACAACCTGCTTATAATTTTTTTCTCCAGGAGTTACCGATACAAGTGCATCAGCTACTGTCTTTTTGAATTCCGCAGTAGATCTTTTGTTTGCCTTGAGGCTTACAGTATAGGCTGCAGCGTTTTTCGGTTCTGCGCCGATTATTTTAACAGAATTATTTTTTTCTTTAATCGCTGTAGAGATACCTCCAATTAGTCCTCCACCGCTCACAGGGATAATCACATAGTCAAAATCCACACCTGAACTCATTATTTCAAGTCCTACAGTTCCCTGTCCTGCCATGACTTCATAATCATCAAAGGGAGGAATTTCGGTCATGCCTTTTATCTCACTGATTTCTCTGGCGATTTTAAATCGGTCCTTTGGATCACATTGAATAACTTCTGCGCCTAAATTTAATATATTGTCCACTTTGATTTTAGGTGCAGTATCAGGTATCACGACAATCGCAGGAATTCCCAACTCTTTTGAAGCGTAGGCAATGGCCTTACCGTGATTTCCTGAAGAAGCGCAGACTACTCCTTTTTTGAGTTTTTCCTCGGGCAAGTACAAAATTTTGTTCATTGCACCACGATACTTAAAAGATCCTGTTTTTTGCATATTTTCAAGTTTTAAATACACTTCAAATCCCAAAAACTTATCCAGATTAGCGGCTCTTATCAATGGAGTTTTTACAATGTAATTTTCTATCCTTTTTTGTGCTTGTAAAATATTATCAATATTGAATTCCATAATTACCTCCTTTATATAAATTATATGCTATTTTTATATAAATATGCAAAAAAACAGATAAGAAATATTTCTTATCTGTTTTATCTGTTCTTATTGTTTTTTTCCTCTTCTTCGTATCCTCTAAAGTCAATTCCTAGAACCATATTCACAAGTTCTCTTGCTTTTTGTAATGAATCTTCAGGGACCATAATATCTGTTCCTATGATTTTTGAGCCGAGAATTTGTCTGAAATATTCATTAGCACTGTCACTTGCTTCCTGGAAGGGAATATTTGCATCTTCCAAAATGCCCTTTATTGCAAGAACATTGAAATTATCATAGACAGATACAAGTTTTACAAATTTTGGTTCTTTATCCTTTGCACTCATGATATTCACTCCTTATTGTATATTGTAAAAAAAGTGATGAAATTGGGTTAGATTTCATCACTTTTATATTATATCTTTGAGTAAAATTCAACTATAAGTTGGTCGTCAATTTCAATCGGTATATCTTCTCTATTGGGAAGAGTTACCAATGTAGCTTTGAAGTCTTCTTCCTTTGAAATATAAGGATAAGAAGTAACATAATTTGTTTCAAAATTTTCTTTGAACAATTCAGCTTTTTTTCCTCTTGCAGAAAGAGTTATTACATCTCCTGCATCACATCTATATGAAGGTATGTTGACTTTTTTGCCATTTACGTTCATATGACCATGAGTTACCATTTGTCTTGCTTGTCTTATTGAACTTGCAAATCCCATTCTGTAGGTTAAGTTGTCAAGTCTTCTTTCCAAAAATTGAACTAGCGCCGGACCGGTTTGTTCTTTGGATTTTTTCGCTTCTTTAAACAGATTAGAAAATTGTTTTTCCAAAACTCCGTAATATGCTCTCAATCTTTGTTTTTCAAGCAATTGCTTACCGTATTCAGTTAATTTCTTATCACTTCTTGCAGTACCCTTAGTAGCTCTCTTCATAGCCTTCGGGTGACCGCACACATTAAGACCTAATCTTCTAGATAATTTAAATCTAGGTCCCATCATCTTTGCCATTAATATTCAACTCCTAATAAAATTCTCGCCGCGATAATTTTAAGAGCCTTTGACATTATACTAAAATATGCATTTTTTGTAAAGAAATTTTCAAAAATTATTTAAATAATGTTATAGATAAAATAGAAGGCAATGATGTATGAAGAGATAGGCGATGAAGAACACTTCACCATTGAAGCTATTAAACAAAGACGACTTGAACAGGAATACAGAGACTTCTTAAAGGCTGTAAAAAGCAATAAACAGTTGTATAGAACACAGATTTCGGGGTATAAAAAATATAAGTAGTAAAGTTGTTTGGGCGGATAGAAAAACCGATAAGGCTAATACACTAACGGAAAATTTGATAACTAAATTTAAAAAGATAGAACCGAAGATATCAAATGACTTAAAAATAATTGTAAAAAACACAGGCAGAAAACTTGCAGGTTTTGATTTTAGATTAAAATCAAAAGAGAGTTTAGCAAGAAAAATATTATTAGATAGCCGTGAAATGGGTATTTCTGAAAAAGATGCAGCAAACAATATTAAAGATATTTTACGCTATACAATTATTCATAATGATAATACTTTTACTGATTTATATTTTGATGCAGTTTCTAATTTAAAAGAAAAAGGATACGATGAAATAAGAATCAAAAATATATTTAAAGATGGAGCACCTTATAAAGGAGTTAATACCCTTTTGAAAGATATAAATGGTAATATATTTGAATTACAATATCACACACCTAAATCTTATGAGATTAAAGAGGGTAGATTACATGAATTATATGAAAAACGAAGAACATTAGATAAAATAA
>CAYFRD010000019.1:2978-32736 GCA_964345555.1 uncultured Peptoniphilus sp.
TAGATAAAATAAGGTGATGTTATGGCAAATTTCAGAGAAGATGTTCAATATTTTTATTGTCCAGATTACAAAAAGTATGTTAAGTGTGATAAAGGGGTTTTTTATTCTTTAGAAAAGAATGGAAAAATTAAAAAAAATGATTTTTATTTAGATATTTTAATTGGCGATATTTGGGTTGAAGATATAACGGAGGAAGAATTTAATGCTCAACTTGCTTAGAGCTTTAATTATTGCTATAAAGGCTCATAAGGGACAAAAAGACAAAGGTGGACATTTGTATATTTGGCATCCTATCCGTGTGGCTTTAAACGTGAAAGACTTATCTAAAAAGAGAGTTGCGTTGTTGCATGATGTATTAGAAGATACGAATTATACAATGGAATCTCTAAATTTTTTGAATGACAATGAAAAAGAAGCGTTGTCATTATTAACGCATGATGATGGTAAACCTTATATGATTTATATACACAATTTAAAGAAGAATTCAATCGCAAGAGCTGTAAAACTTGCTGATTTAGAACAAAATATGAGTATTAACAGGCTTAGAACAGTAACTGAAAAAGATTTAAAGTGAGTTGAAAAATACAGACAAGCAAAGGAATTTTTAATACATCTAGGACAAAAATATAAAATTTTAAGTGATAAAGATGGAACATTGGAGGTGGAAATTATTGGATAAAGAAAGATGGAGATTACTTCACGATAAGTCAAATTATATTAATTACAAAAATGGAAAATTTAAAAGTAAAAATTACACAAAAGAAGAAATTGAAGAGAAAAGAAAATATTTTGAAAATCAACAACCAATTAATGTTGATAAAAATAGGTGGCTTTATGAAATTAAAAGACAGTTTGAGTTATGTGATGATTTTCTACAATACCCTGATGCCGGCTTTGCCAGATTACAATTTATTTTAGAAACATGTAATTTATAAGGAGCGACTATGGATAAAGATTTTATAATTGATAGACATTCTGTAGATGCTGGTCAATATGGTAATTGTATAGTTAGATTTGATAAATCTTATTTAAAGAATAAAGTAACATATACTACCAATGACAGTTTAGGACTTGCGTTAAATAATTTAAATATTGCGGGCAATACTGAGACAATTTCAGCCAATGGAATAAAAAAGACCACTTAAAATTAACTCATGATTTAATTTCAAAAAATCCCAATTTAAACTTAGAAGATTTTTTGGATGAAACATTTAGCAGATATATTGAGCTACAATATCACGGAGAGTTAAAAATCGATTACATTAAAGAGATATGTTTTATTTATGAAAAACCGGATGATATTTTAGTTAAAAAATTAAAAGAGAAAAATATAAAACTGTTTAGAATGATAGGAGATTATGACGATGAAAAAATCATTGAAATTTAAAGAAGTATTAGGATATTTTAGATATGGTGGAATTATTATAAGATTGGAAGATGGGCGATTTGCCTTAATTCATACTGATAGGATAAATGCCCCTAATCATATAAAAAAAGGAACTATATCATATCAATCTATTTCATTTTTAAAAGGACATGAAATAACAACAGATATTCCTGAAGAAATGATTGAAAAAGCAAAAAAAATTTTAGCAGACCCTAATTCAAAGTTTTTAGAAAAAGACGATGATTTTTCAAAAATAGGCTGTAGGAATTACTAAAGCACAAACTAACTAATGTTGGAATGTGCTTTTTTTAATGCAGAGAACAAGGAGTGGTTATAAATGAAATTGTCAATTAAATATTTAAAGAGTATTAATTATAAGAACTTTTTATCAGACGGATACTTGGAAATCTTGTTGTTTCGCAATAAAATGATATAATAAATAGAGTTTAAGGAGGTATTATGAGTATATTATTAAAAAGCCTATCATATGTTGATGTGAAAAATGAATGTGTAGTTGATAATTGCGATATATACATAGATGGCAACAAAATCTCCAAGATCGATAAAGATATAAAGATAAATGCGGATGAGATCATAGATTGCAGTGACAAATTGGCAATTCCCGCTTTGATAAATGCACACACACACTTGGGTATGACAATGATGAGAAATTATGCTGATGATTTGGATTTGAATTCATGGCTGAATGATAGAATATTTCCATTGGAAGCAAAATTAACGGGAGAAGATATATATTATGCCAGTTTACTGTCCATAATAGAAAATATAAGAAGCGGTGTGTCCACGGTGTGCGATATGTATGATGCTATGCACAGAGTTGCCGATGGTGTGATTGAATCTGGAATCAGAGGAATTATCACCAAGGGACTGACTGATATAACAGGAAATCCTAAAAAGAAAATCGACGATACTATACGATTGTATAAGGACTATCATGGTAAGGGAAATGGACGTATAAAAGTTATGCCTGCACCGCATGCTATTTACACATGCAGTTCCGATTTCATAAAAGAAATCATCTCAGTATCAAAATCCTTTGACGGTGTGCTGAACATGCACATATCCGAGACAAAAAAAGAGATATTGGATTGCATCGCTCAACATGGGAAAAGGCCTGTGGAGTATTTGGACAGTTTAGGTCTGTTTGATTTAAGGGTAATAGCGGCTCATTGCACGTATTTAAATAAAGAGGAGATAGATTTTATAACAGAAAGAGAATTTTATCCTGTATACAATCCTACATCCAACCTAAAACTGGCTTCAGGATTTACGGATATTAAATATATGTTGGAAAAAGATGTATGTGTAACTTTGGGGACTGACGGCTCTTCTTCCAATAATAATCAAGATATGTTTGAAGAAATGCACATAGGAGCTATAGTAAATAAAGCGTTAAATGAAGATCCTAAAGCTGTAAAGTCAACAGATATGATTAAAATGGCTACTGTTAACGGGGCTGCGGCTTTTAAAATAGATATCGGAGAAATAAAAGAAGGCAAGCTTGCAGACATTACCCTTATAAATTTGGACAGTTTAAATTTCACTCCCAGGAATAATTTAATCTCGGCAATATGCTACAGTGCCAATTCACGAGATGTAAGTGATCTCATTGTGGACGGAAAATTCATAATGAAGGATAAAGATATTTTAACTCTTGATGAAGAAAAAATAAAAAACAAAGTCAATGAACTCACTAAAAATTTATTGAACAGATAGGAGATAATATGGACAAGAAAATAGTTTATAGCGGAATTCAACCCTCAGGCTCACTGACCATAGGCAATTACATTGGAGCATTGAAAAATTTTATAGGATTACAAGATGAATATGATTGTTTGTATTGCATAGTCGATATGCATGCCATAACAGTTGAACAAGACCCTAAATTGCTTAGAAAAAATACTTTGGACGTGCTTGCTCTTTATCTTGCGGCAGGACTTGACTCCGAGAAATCAATAATTTATATTCAATCTCATGTTCCTCAACATGCGGAATTGGGATGGGTGCTCAACACTATAGCTTCAATGGGACAACTTCAAAGGATGACACAATTTAAGGATAAATCGAAGAAAAGTAAAGAAGTAATGGCGGGGATTTTGAATTATCCGGTATTGATGGCTGCGGATATTTTGTTGTATCAAACATCCTATGTACCTGTAGGTGAGGACCAAAGACAACACGTGGAACTGACAAGAGATTTGGCACAAAGATTTAATTCCAAATATTCTGAAACTTTTACAGTTCCTGATATTTTAACACCTAAAGTGGGTGCGAGAATAAGGTCTCTTCAAGATCCGGAATTTAAAATGAGCAAGTCCGACAGTGATGAAAACTCCTATATATTAATATTGGATGATGAAAATGCCATAAGGAGAAAATTCAAAAGAGCTGTGACAGATTCCTTAAACAACTTTGATTACAATGACGAACAAAAGGCGCTGAAAAACTTGATAAATATATATATATCTTTCACAGGCGAAAGTGCAGCGGATATTGTAAACCGATACAAAGGTCAAGGTTATGGAACTTTCAAGTCTGATTTGGCTGATGTGGTAGTAGAAGGGCTAAGACCGCTACAAACCAGATTCAATGAAATCAGATCCGATAAGGAATATTTGGAAAAAATATACAGACAAGGTGCAGAAAAGGCAAGCTACTTGGCAAATAAAACTTTGCGAAAAGTATATAAAAAAATGGGCTTTATAGCTAAGTAATTATATAGTTGACAGAAAAACCACTTAATTATACAATGTTTTACAGTTGAATATTTACTAAGGAAAGAGGAGTAGTATTAGGACGATTTAAGAGAGATATCGCTTGGTGCAAGGTATCATCGACAATAATATGAAGGTTGCTTTTCAGTTTGTATATTACACGGGGAATCGTTAAATTCTATGAGCTGCATTTTGCAGGAATTAAGGTGGTACCACGTCCTTCGTCCTTATAGGCGGAGGATTTTTTATTGTATAGGAGGAAAAATGAAGGAGATTGCAAAGACATATAATCCAAAGGATTTTGAAAAAAGATTGTATGATTATTGGATGGAAAATGAATATTTCAGGGCTGAAGTAGATGAGAACAAAAAGCCTTATACCATAGTAATGCCACCACCAAATGTAACGGGCAATTTACACATGGGTCACGCTTTAAACAACACAATTCAAGACATATTAATCAGATTTAAAAAAATGCAAGGGTACTCGGCGTTGTGGGTTCCAGGCACGGATCACGCATCTATTTCCACTGAAGCTAAAGTCGTTGAAAAATTAAAATCTGAAAATAAAAGCAAACAGGATTTAGGCAGAGAGGGATTTTTAAAGGAAGCTTGGGCATGGACTGAAAAATACGGTGGAAATATAAAAAACCAATTGAAACAATTGGGAGTTTCGTGCGACTGGTCAAGGGATAGATTCACTCTTGATGAAATGCTGTCAAATGCAGTATTGGAAGTATTTGTAAGATTGTATGAAAAAGACCTTATCTACAGAGGAGACAGAATAATAAATTGGTGTCCCAGTTGCGGTACTGCAATTTCAGATGCGGAAGTAGTTCACGAGGAAACTGACGGATTTTTTTGGAGTTTTAAATATCCCCTTGAAGATGAGAGTGGATATATAGAAATAGCCACTACAAGACCTGAAACAATTCCCGGTGATTTGGCAATAGCTGTCCATCCCGACGATGAAAGATATAAGGATTTAGTGGGGAAATACGCAATTCTCCCAATAATGAACAGAAGGATACCTATAATTGCTGATGAATATGTCGAAAAGGATTTCGGAAGCGGAGCAGTAAAAATTACTCCCTCTCACGATCCTAACGACTTTGAAGTGGGCGAAAGACATAATTTGGGACAACTGAGAGTATTTGACGACGAAGCAATACTAAATGAAAATGCTGGAGTATATTGCGGTATGGACAGATATGAAGCAAGAGAAGCGATAGTACAAGACTTCAAAGATTTGGGACTTCTGTCAAAGGTTGAGAAGCATCATAATTCAGTAGGACATTGCGAGAGATGCGGGACTGTAATCGAACCAATAATCTCAAAACAATGGTTTGTCAAAATGGCACCGCTGGCAGAACCCGCAATAAGAGAATATAAAGAAGGTAATTTAAATTTTATACCTGAAAGATTCGGAAAGATATATTTAAACTGGCTTGAAAATATAAGGGACTGGTGTATATCAAGGCAACTTTGGTGGGGGCACAGATTACCTGTCTATTATTGTAATGAAACAGATGAAGTAGTAGTTTCAAAAACGGATCCCACAGGCACAAAAGGGTATGAAGATAAGACTTTCAGACAGGATGAAGACACATTGGACACTTGGTTTTCATCAGCTTTATGGCCTTTTTCAACACTGGGTTGGCCTGAAGAAACAGAAGATTATAAATACTTTTTCCCCACAGATGTGCTGGTAACAGGATATGACATCATATTTTTCTGGGTCATCAGGATGGTTTTTTCATCTCTTGAACAAACGGATAAAATGCCCTTTAAAGATGTATTCTTTACAGGGCTTGTAAGAGATTCGCTCGGTAGAAAAATGAGCAAATCCTTGGGCAACGGAGTAGATCCGCTGGATGTAATAGACAAGTACGGTGCTGATGCTTTAAGATTTACTTTAATATCGGGAAATACACCGGGTAATGATATGAGATATTACGATGAAAAAGTTGAAGCGAGCAGAAATTTCGCCAACAAACTTTGGAACGCAGCAAGATTTGTAATGATGAACATAGGCGATGATTTGAAAGAAGATCTGGATGTATCTAAACTTAAAAATGAAGATAAGTGGATTTTATCCAAACTTCAAAAAAGCATAATTCAAGTTACGGAAAAGCTTGATAAATATGAATTGGGCATGGCGGGAAATGATATATATGATTTTATATGGAGCGATTTTTGCGATTGGTATATAGAAATGGTAAAACCCAGATTGTATTCCGATGACCTTGATGAAAAGAAAATTGTAAATTCCGTACTTGTCCATGTATTAAAGGACATTCTCAAACTTCTTCATCCCTTTATGCCCTTTATAACTGAAGAAATTTACATGCATTTGCCGGAGGTTGAAAGTGCATTGATAGTTGCTCAATGGCCTGTTGCAGATGAGAATTTGATCTTTGAAAAAGAAGAATCAAATATAGAATATATTAAGAATGCTATTCGTGAAATAAGAAACGCGAGAGCACAGATGAATATAGAAAATAACAAAAAATCAAACACTATTGTATACACTAAATCCCAAGATATCGTGGAACTTATAAATGAAAACAAAGATAAGCTGTTGAATTTAGGATATTCCAATGATGTTCAAATAGTGGACGATTTAAGTGCCCTAGATAAGGATAATATATCCATAGTATTGGATAAATCGGAGATATTCTTACCGTTAAGCGAGCTTATAGATTACAACAAAGAGTACGAGAGGTTATCCAAGGAGCAAAAAGAAGTTGAATCGGAAATAAAAAGAGCAAAGGGCAAGCTTTCAAACGAAAAATTCGTATCCAAAGCACCTAAGGAAATAGTTGAGGCCGAAAGAGAAAAAATTGCAAAATACGAAGAGATGCTCAAAACCATAAATATGAGAATTGAAGGAATAAAAGAAAAAATAAAATGAAATTAGATGAACTTATTAGCAATATAGAATCTCGAGTGGGACAGAGAAAACTCTACGATCTTTCAAGAATCAGAGCTATGCTGAATATTTTAGACAATCCTCAAAAAAACATGAGATATCTTCACGTTGCAGGTACAAACGGTAAAGGATCCACATCTAACTTTCTTTACAATATGCTTTGTGCTGCAGGATACAAAGTAGGATTAACTATTTCACCTCATATCATTAGATACAATGAAAGAATAGTTGTAAATGACTGTGAGATAAGTGATTATGATTTTGTGAGAATTGGCGAAATTATACTGAAACATGAAAATCAGATCGAAGAAGAATTTGGATTTTTGACTTATTTTGAATTCATTACCGTGATTGCATTTGTGTATTTTAAAGAGCAAGAATGTGACTATTGTGTTTTGGAAGTGGGTATGGGCGGATTGTCCGACAGCACCAATGTAATAGATGCGAAGGATAAACTGCTTAGTCTTATAACGCCTGTTTCGATGGATCACATGAATTATATCGGTAATACTATAGAAGAGATAGCCACTCAAAAAGCAGGTATAATAAAAAAGAACTCTATTGTAATTACTTCAAATAAAGATGAAAGAGATTTAAAAATAATAAGAGAAAAAGCACTTTCAGAAAATTGTGAGTACTATGATTTAGATGATATTGAAATCTCTGATTTGCACATGGATGGCGAAAAAAGCAGCTACTCAATTAAATTTTTAAGTTTAGAAATAAAGAATTTAAAAATAAATTTAGCCGGGCATTATCAAATCTACAATTCCGCCCTGGCAGTGGCAGGAATACTTCTTTTAAACGAGAAAAAACTTGTGGATATTTCCTATGATCAAATAAAAAAAGGTCTTTTAAAAGCAAAATGGCCCGGTAGAATGGAAATGTTAAGAAAGAATCCCAGAGTACTTGTAGACGGAGCCCACAATGTGGACGGAGTGGATAATTTAATCAAAAACTTAAGCCTGTATGAGTATGATAAATTATATATCATAACATCAATATTGCAAGATAAAGAGCACGAAAAGATATTAGGAAGACTATCTGAATACGCATATGAGATTGTGCTCTTAGATTGGGATAACTATAGAAAAACGGAAATTGAAACTTTGAAGAAGGAAGCTCGAAAATATTGTCAAAACATAAGGATCTCAAAGGATATCGTAAAGGCTGTGGAGGATTTGGAAAAAGTTGCTACGTCAGATGATTTAATACTGATAACAGGATCTCTGTATCTTGTAAGTGAAGCTATAAAGCAGTTAAAACGATGAATAAATAAATTCTCCCGCATTAATGCGGGAGAATTTATTTATATTATTCTACAGTAACTGCTTTTGCGAGGTTTCTAGGCTTATCCACATCATTGCCCTTAGCCAAAGAGGTGTAGTATGCTATTAGCTGTGATGGAACTACAGAAAGCATAGGAGCGAAAATATCCATAGTATCTGCAAGTCTGATTATTTTCTTTGAATTTTTCGAGATTACTTCGTTGTCATAAGTGGTTATAGTATAGATAGCAGCACCTCTTGATGCCAATTCTTCTAAGTTTGAAGCGGTCTTATCAAGAGTCTGTCTTTGCGTCGATACTGCAAAAACCTTGGTTCCCTTTTCCATTAGGGCTATTGAACCATGCTTGAGTTCTCCTGAAGCAAAGGCCTCGGTGTGAATGTAGGAAATCTCTTTTAACTTTAAAGAACCTTCCTTTGCAGATGTGAAATCCATTCCTCTTCCTGTGTAGTAAACGGATTCTTCGTTTTTGATTTCTTCAGCTATTTCCTTGTATATGTTTAAATTCTTTAATAATTCTTCCGTTTTTTCTGGAACCGAATATAATTCAGCTACATATTTTGACACTTCTTCTTCGGTTATTTTGCCAAGTTTCAATGCCATATCCAATGCAACCAGATATAGAGTTGCAAGTTGAGTAGTATACGCTTTTGTCGAAGCTACGGAGATCTCAGGCCCGCAGTAGCAATACATCACCTTGTCAACTTCTCTTGTCATTGTGGAGTTCTCTACATTCACAATAGCCATAGTTTTAGCGCCTATTTTTTTGACTTCATTAATAGACATTAATGTATCGGCTGTTTCTCCCGATTGACTTATGAAAATTGCAAGAGCATTTTCGTCTACAAATTTCTGATTATAATTAAATTCTGATGCAATTTCGCAAATGACCTGTTTGCCGGTCAACTGTTGAATTGCGAATTTAGCTATTTCACCTGCATGAAATGCTGTACCGCAGGCAATTATATAAATTTGACTAAATTTTTCAACTTCTTCTTTAGAAAAAAAGTTATCAGCTAAATTTATTTTTTTATCGACAATTCTTTTATTTAATACATTTCTTATTGCATCAGGTTGTTCAAAGATTTCTTTTAACATATAGTGTTCAAATCCATTTTTAGAAATGGAGTCCAAATTCAGATTCATAGTTTTTATTTCCTTTTCGATTTCATCAAGATTGTAATTAAAAATTTTATAGTTTCCATTTAAATTCAATTGTGCTATTTCCAGATTATCCATGTATATAACTTCATTTGTATGTTCCACTATTGAAGATATTTCCGACGATATAATAAGTCCGTCGTCACATATACCCAACAGCAGAGGAGAGTTGTTTCTGACAGCTATTAATTCGCCAGGGTTATCCATGGAAATTATTCCCAGTGCATAAGAACCCTTTAACCTTTTTACGGCATTTAAAGTTGCATTTAGTATATTGCCCTTAAAATAATAGTCTATTAACTGTACAATGACCTCTGTATCGGTGTTAGATTTAAACTCATATCCTTTGTCCATCAATTCTTTCTTCAATTCTAAATAGTTTTCTATGATTCCGTTGTGAACTAAGGAGACAGTCATCTTTGAATTTAAATGAGGGTGAGCATTTTGCAAGTTCGCTTCTCCGTGCGTTGCCCATCTTGTATGGCCGATACCGACACTGCCGGAAATAGGGGACAATACAAAATTTTCTTCAAGCTTATCAAGCTTCCCGACACTCTTAATGGTTTTTATAGAACTTTCTCCGATAATTGAGATACCCGCAGAATCATATCCTCTGTATTCTAATTTTTTTAAGCCTTCCAATATGACGTTTCCTGCATCTTTTTTACCGCAGTAGCCAACAATTCCACACATAATTTACCTCCAAAATTAATATTAGAGATTCACTGGACTTTATTTGTTCTAAAATTGCTTTTAGTTTTTTTAAAGAACTCAGGCTGTGATACCTATGGAGCATCCGCCGAATATTTCGATAACTCCATACCTCGTCATCCACGTGGGACCTGGCGCTAAAACCCTTTTTATCTCTTGGACAATTATAACATAATAGTATTTAATATTACAAACACCACTTAGTACCTTTAAAATACACGTTTTTGAATTCATACGACAAGTCGATTAAAAGAAATAGAAATTTATTTTAAAATTCGTCATTTGTCACTGAACTACTACATAAAAATACTTTTAGAAACAATTTAATGGTATAATTGTTTATTATTGAGAGGGGATTTAATTGCTGAGTTTAGATTTTCATATTTACGGTTTTTATTGCCATGAAGAAAGGATTAGGTTAAACAATCTTGTTAATTTGATGCTTGAAACCTCGGGTGAGGATTCAAATAAAAACGGGGTTGCCTTTGAGGAACTTTTAAGAGAAGGATATACTTGGGTCATAAGCAAGTGGAAATTGGAAATAGAAAGGCCAATAATGCAAGATGAGAAAATAAGCATAAAGACATGGCCAAGCTCTTTTAGAAAAATATATGCCTTTAGAGAATATCGGGTATCGGACGAAAGAGGAAATATTGTTGCAAAGGCTACTGCGGTATTTGTGCTTGTGGATTTAAAAGATAAAAAATCCGCGCTTATACCTAATGAAGTTGTTTCTAGGTATAATTTAATAAATCAAAAAAATTTCAACAAGATTGAAAGGATTGTCAAGTCGGAAAAAATATTCATTATTGACGAATTTAAAATAAGACCGACCGATATAGACATAAATGGACATGTAAATAATTCAGTGTATTTGGACTGGATCGAAAATGCCATAAATAGAAATAAGACTAATCTATTTATCAATGAGCTTAATATGGTATACAAAAAAGAAATAAGAAACAAGGATACGGTTTTTATCAAGGCTGACAGTGATTTCAACTACATGGAGGTATCTACCGATTTTGTAAATACGGAAATTAATTTAAAATTAAAAAATCTTGAACAATTGAGCTTTTAATGCTATTATTATACAAGATACTTTATGAATTTGAAAATGGAAGCTTAACTTTTATTTGGTTACTCTGCATTTACAAAGGATTGAAGAAAATAAGGAGGTACCAAAATGAAAGGCAAAGTTAAATGGTTTAATAGCGAAAAGGGATTCGGTTTTATCACAACTGAAGAAGGAAATGATGTATTTGCACATTTCTCACAAATTCAAAAAGAAGGTTTTAAAACCTTAGAAGAAGGACAAGACGTAGAATTTGATGTTGTTGAAAGCGAAAAAGGCCCGCAAGCTGAGAATATAACAACTTTATAGTCGAAAAGCAGCCGAGGCTGCTTTTTTTTTGGAGGTAATACTATGGAAAATAACAAAGTTTTAGCACGAGTAGATAATAACGAAATAACTCTACAGGATTACAATGCCTTCATGAGTTCTATTCCCGTACAGATAAAATCTCAAGTATTAAAGGGACAACCGGAAAATAAAATTATAAAAGAAATATTGGATGAATTGATATATAAGGAACTGCTATATATAGATTCCAAGGAAAAGGGATACGACAAAGAAGAAGCCTTTCAAAAAATATTTAAACAAAGCGAAAGCTCATTATTGACGACATATGCCCTTGGTAAACTCCTTGAAGAGGTAGCTCCAACAGACAGAGAAGTTGAGGCATATTACAATGCCAATGCAGAAAGATATGACGAAGAAGAAAGAGTTGAGGCTTCACATATCTTGGTCGCAGAGAAAGAAACGGCCGATGAAATCATAAGAAAATTAGATAAAGGAGAGCAATTCGAGGCTCTTGCCATGGAGTACTCTGAGTGTCCCTCAAAGAACAATGGAGGCAATTTAGGAATTTTTGGTCGTGGTGATATGATAAAGCCCTTTGAAGATGCAGTTTTTGCCATGAATGAAGAAGAAATATCGAAACCTGTTAAGACTGACTTCGGATATCATGTAATAAAGCTCAATAAAAAGGTTGCAGCTAAAAAATACACTTTATCAGAAGTAAGATCCAGAGTATACGAAGATTTAAAAAAATATCAGGAACAAATGGCATATACAAATAAAATTGAAGAGTTGCTTAAAAAGCATACTGTTGAAATCAATAATGTAGAAGAATAAAATTTTAAAGTTTGTTTAATTATGGAAGGAATATAAAAGATGAAAATTGAGCTTTTTAAATTTCTTGATAAAAGTGCAGGAACACTTAGAGGTTACAATGAAATTTTAGAGCAAATAGCAAAGAAGACTTCTGACTATTTAAAGGAATTGTTATACCATGATGATAATTTTCTAAACATCACCTATAGAATTAAATCAGAGAAATCCTTTAAAGAAAAGATCATAAAAAACAACTTTTATCTGGAATATGCCGATGTTGAATCCATGATAATGAACTTTTCAGATTTAATTGGCATAAGAATTGAGTGCAGATTCATTAAAGATGAAGAAAAATTATTTAATTTGATAAAAGATACCTTTAACATTGAGTCGGGAAGCGGTTATTATAAAAACGCTTTAGATTCTCCAATATCCATGAAGTTGTCCGATAAACAACCTCAAATACAAATGAACGGATTTGAAATTTACAAGATAGACTGCAAGTACCAATACGGTAAAAACAGTTTCAACTTTGAACTACAAATCAAGTCCATGGTAAATGTTTTTTGGGGAGAAATCGATCATAAAATACTTTACAAAAACTATAATTACATGATAGACGAGGCTTTCTTTAAAGATATAATGTCCACCATAAAAGACTCTTTGTACATGATAGACAGACAACTGCTTATTTTATTCGATCATGTGGCGAATTTAGATGCCAGCACGACTGTATCGGCAAATGAACAGATCAACCATCTTTTATCGAAAATCATCCATGATGTCTACAGTCAGAAGATAAAAAACGAACTGGGATTTGTATTTAATTTTAAAAATGCAACGGATATAATCGTTGAATTTCTGCAACTAAGTGCTGCTAAAAAAAGAGAGCTGTCCTATGGAGAAAATTTTGTAAAGCTGATTAACAGAATTAATGTAGTTCAAGATAGTGATATGAGTTTGCAGGACAACATAATATTCGACAACAGCAGAACATCAGGAGATAATTTCACTCAAAATGTTTTAGATGTAATTAAAAGGATATCCAGTAAGGACTTTACATGGAATATGATTGTAAAGATAATCTGTCAAATGCAAGAAGTTGATTGTGACAGGAGTATGTTGGATTTTGTCAATTTCATAAGATCTAAATATTCGGTTGAATTTATAAAGATATTTGAAAATTTTGGTTTAGTTTCAGAAAATGAAAATATTTTAGAAAACTATATCTTAAAAATCGTGTATAATAATTTTAAGAGAAATCATTCTCTGAATTATTTAGCTAATGAGGCACTAAACGATATAGATCAAACTTTTAAACTCATAAAAAGAGAAAGTAAAAAGTTTGATCTGGAAGATTTGAAGATAAGATTCAAATACGGATTGGAGAGAATAAATTGAAAACCATATATCTTGCAGGCGGATGTTTTTGGGGAGTTGAAGAATACTTTTCAAGAATAAAGGGCATAAGTGATACTACTGTAGGCTATGCTAATTCTCTAAGGGAAAATCCCGCTTATGAAGAAGTTTGCAGTGGAGAGCCCGAGGCGGCGGAAACTGTTAAGATAATTTACGATGATGAAATAATTTCTCTTAAGGAAATTTTGGCATATTTTTTTAAAATAATAGATCCCACAGTTTTAAACAGACAGGGAAATGATGTAGGTATTCAATATAGGACGGGAATTTACTATGAAAACAATGATGATAAAGGAGTAATCCTTGACTATATTGAAAAAATAAAGGCAAATTACAAATCCGACATCGTAACTGAAGTGATAAAAATAATGAATTTTTATGAAGCGGAAGAATATCACCAGGATTATTTAAAGAAAAATCCCGGTGGATATTGTCATATAAAACTTGATTAACAGAATTTATTTTAATTACATGCAGGAGGATACTTTGAGCAAATTAAACAAATTAGAACCTAAAAGAGTATTTTATTATTTCGAACAAATAACTAAAATTCCAAGATGTTCATTTAAAGAAGAAAAAATCGCCAATTACTTGGTGAATTGCGCAAAATCTTGGGGTTTGGAATACACATGTGACGACTATAACAATGTGGTGATAAAAAAGAGGGCAACGACCGGATATGAAGGTTTAGATCCTATAATCATACAGGCACACACTGATATGGTGTGTGAAAAGAATGAGAATTGTGTTTTTGATTTTGACAAGGATTCCATTCAATTCGAAGTTACAGATAATTTCATAGTAGCTGAAAACACAACCTTGGGAGCGGATAACGGAATAGGTGTGGCTATGGCTCTTGCAATTCTTGAATCTGAGGAGTATGAACATCCTTCTCTTGAAGTTTTGCTTACTGCGACAGAGGAGTCCGGAATGGTGGGAGCGAGAAACTTAGATGGAACTTTATTAGATGGTAAAATTTTAATCAATTTAGATTCGGAATCCGAAGGGGTAGCCTGTGTAGGCTGTGCTTCAGGGCAAAGAGATACAGTGACATTAAAAAAAGAATTTGATGAAATAAAAGATGATAGAGAATTTTATACATTATCTGTTTCAGGTTTGAAAGGTGGACATTCAGGAGAAGAAATCCACAAGGGACTTGGCAATTCGAACAAAATCCTCGGGAAAAGTTTATATGTATTAAATAGCCGTTTTGATATCTGTTTAGTAGATATATATGGAGGATCTAAAGAAAATGCAATTCCCAGATATTCTAAGGCAACTATGGCAATAAAACCTGAAGACAAGAAAAAAGTTCAAAACACAATTGTTGAACTTAATAAGAATTTCGTAAAACAACTGGGCAAAGTGGATCCCGATGTAAGAATAAATTTTGAAAAATCTGAAATATACAATAAAGCTTTTACAAAGGACTTAAAGAATAATATAATTGACTTAATAAATCTTTTGCCCAACGGCGTGAGCACAATGAGCCATAATGTTCCGGGATTAGTAGGTTCTTCATCAAATGTAGGAGTTATTGAGTCAAAGTCAGATGATATAGTAATTCATTCTTCAATAAGATCTGAACTTGAATCCCTAAGAGATGGGATTTCTCACATAAATAAAATTGCAGCTGAAAGATGTAATGCCGAGCATAATATTGTAAATAATTATCCTGCATGGGAATATAAAGAGAAATCTATTGTTCGTGAAATAGCCAAGGATATATATGCAAAAATGTTTGGAAAGGAACTTGAAATTGAAGTCATTCATGCCGGATTGGAATGCGGTATATTGAAAAATGTCATAGGGGATATAGATATGATTTCTATAGGCCCCAATATGAAAGGAATTCACGCTCCGGGCGAGAGTTTGGAAATTAAATCCGTTCAAAACACTTTTGAATTTGTAGTTGAACTTATAAAAAATTTAAAATGAGAGGTATATATGAATAACCAAGAAAATTTAAACAATTTAGATGAAGTTGAGTATGAAACTCTTGAACTTGAACTTGAAGACGGAAGAAGTATCGAATGCATAATTCTAGATATCTTTGAAGTTGAAGGTGAAAAGTACATCGCACTAATAGACAAAGATGAACCCACAGAAGAGATATTTTTCTACGGTTATGAAGAAATAAACGATGAAGATGTGGATCTTACAAATATAGATGATGAAGATCTCTTCGACAAGGTGGTCTCTGCTTTCGAAGAAATATATTTTGAGGAGGAATAATATGAATACAGATTTTATTCTTGAATCAACTGACGGGACAAAAAAATCTCTTGCGGATTTTAAGGGCAAAAATTTGGTGCTGTATTTTTATCCCAAGGATAATACTTCCGTGTGCACATTGGAAGCTAACGGATTTGCCGAACTTTACGACGAATTTCAAAAATATGATACCGAAGTTGTGGGTATAAGCAAGGACACTATAAAATCTCATTTGAAATTCAAAGAGAAACAAAATTTACCTTTTGAATTGCTTGCTGATCCTGATAGAGAAGTACACAAAAATTTTGATGTATTAAAAAATGGAAAAATGTACGGTAAAGATGTCATTAAAACCATCAGATCTACTTTCGTATTTGATAAAGATTCGAATCTTATAAAGGAATTCAGAGCTGTTAACGGAAAAGAAAATCCTCAAGAAGTTTTAGATTTTATAAAAACTTTATGACATACAATAAATATTCCGATTTTTTAATCGAAAAGTTTGGACAAAAGGTATATAAATTGCCTGTAAAGTTAAATCTTACCTGTCCCAACAGAGATGGAAAGCTGGGATATGGCGGTTGTATTTTTTGTGGAGAAGAAGGCGGAAGCTTTGAAAATAATAGCGGTTCTGTAAAAGAACAGTTGTTGAAGGATAAGGAACTGATTTCCCAAAAATATAAGGCAAAGAAATTCATCGCCTATTTTCAAAATTTTACGAACACATATCTTGATTTTGAAGAGTTCAGAAAAAATATCGAAGAGTGTTTGAAAATCGAAGACATAGTGGGTATTTCAATATCAACAAGACCTGATTGTCTTCCTAATTCTTATCTTAATTATCTGGAAGAAGTAAATTCACAGGTCATGGTTACTCTTGAACTGGGACTTCAGACAGCTAATTACAGAACATTAAAAAAGATCAACAGGGGACACGGAACGGCTGAATTTATCGATGGAGTCATAAGATCTCACAAGAGAGGTATAAGAGTCTGTGCTCATGTAATATTGAATCTTCCCTTTGACGATATTGATGACAACATTGAAACTGCACATCTCTTAAACGCTTTAGAAGTGGAAGAGGTTAAACTTCATGCATTATATGTTTTGAGAAATACCGCTCTTGGCAGGATGTATCTTAATAATGAATTTGATATAATATTACTTGAGGAATATAAAAATCGTGTCATTGAATTTTTGAGAAATTTAAGCGAAAATATAGTTGTACAAAGAATTATAGGTAGAGCTCCTGAAGAAGACAGTCTCTTCTGTAACTGGAATACATCTTGGTGGAAAATCCGCGATGATATATTAAAGGAAATGGAAGATTCTAATTATTATCAGGGTGAATATATAAAAAGAAAGGAATTGATAACATGATTAAGTATATTTTAGGACCTAAGGGTTCAGGAAAGACCAGATGGCTTATTGATAATGCCAACGAAGATATTAAAAGCGGAAATGGCAATATTGCCTTTGTTGAATTTGACGACGACCATATTTTCAGTTTAGATTACAATGTTAGACTTATCAATGCCGATGATTTCAGATTAAATGACAAAGAATCTTTTTACGGTTTTATCTGCGGTTTAATGGCAATGGACTATGACTTGGAAAAGATATATATAGATGGTTTATATAAAATTATAAAGTTGAATATTGAAGATTTGGAATTCTTAAAGAACAAACTTGAAAAAGTTGAAGAAATTAAAAATAGAGAAATTTATATTAATGTTGATAATGAATATAGTGATTTTTCAGAAGCATTAAAGGAAAGTGCCATAGAAGTAAGTGCGAAGTAGGTGATATCTTGAACAAAAATAAAAAAAATATAGTGAGGATAATAGCATTAGTACTAGCTTTGATGATGATCATTCCTGTATTTTTTCAATTAATACCGTAGAAATAGGTGTTTTAGTTGGTTTTTATCAGAAGAAAAGGGTTGTTCGAAAGATTTTTTGAAAGAAGATCCTTTCTTATAATGCAGTACAATAACGGAGATATATCCAAAAAAGAATTTTTAAAATATAATTATGACTATTTCATTTCCGAAAATGCCCAACCTTTTTTAAAGGTGGATTCTTATAAAAAGGGCATGTTTAATTATCAGTACTACAACGGCATGGCAAAGTACTATAGAATGCTTGCTAAAGAAGTAAAAAACGGTAAAAAACATACAAAGTATTATAATTACTATTTAAATCTCGGAAATAAGTTTTATAAATGCAAGGACGATTCTATTTTATCAATATTAAAATTGTCCAATTTTGAAAATATCAGTTCATATTATATAAAATGCGATTCCAAAGCCTTGACGAACATATTGTATGAAATTGTTCTTGAAGACAAAAAAGAAGCAATATTTCACTCAAAAGCTCCGTGGCTTCTAAACATTTTAAAAGAAAAGGGGATATTTTCCTCCGGCATAAAAAAATCTTTGATTGAAGATTATATTAATGAAAAATATTAAAAGCTTTGACATATGTCAAAGCTTTTAATTATAGTTTAAAAGTTGTTCACCGATTTTATATACATCGCCGGCACCCATAGTTATAATGACGTCATTTTCCTTTAGATTTTCTCTCAAATATTCAACTATATCGTCGAAATTTTCTATATAAATGGCATCTTTACCATTGGCGACTATGGAATTGCATAGTGTTTTTGAGTGGATATCTCCATAATCCTTTTCTCTTGCAGCATAGATATCAGTGATGATTATTTTGTCGGCATCTATAAAAGAATTTGCAAAGGAGTCCAGAAGCAATTTAGTCCTTGTAAAGGTATGTGGTTGAAAAACACAGTACAATTTATTTTTAGTTGAATTTCTTACAGCTTGAAGAGATGCTTTTATTTCTGTGGGGTGGTGAGCATAGTCATCTATGACTTTTGCTCCGTTGTAAAATCCTTTTTTTTCAAGTCTTCTATGAACACCCTTATAAGATTTAAGACCATGGATAATGTCCTTTTGTTCTATTCCATTTTCTGAAGCTGCGGCAATTGCTGCCAAAGAGTTGTATACATTATGATCGCCGAGAATTTCCAATTGAATGTTGAACATAAATTCTCCGTCGTGATAGACATCAAATGTTGGATGGCCGCAATCATCCTTTCTTATATTTCTTGCGGTATAATTTGCGTCTTTTTCAACAGAAATAGTTACTATGTTGGTATTTTCGGATTCAAGCAGAGATTTAGAGTTTTCGTCGTCAATATTTAAAATCAACTTATCTGAAGGACCTAAATTATTAACATAGCCTTTAAAAGTTTTTATTATATGTTCAATATTGTCGAAATAATCCAAATGATCTTCATCTATATTTAAAACTATTGCAGTGGTAGGGAAATATTTCAATATATTTGCCTTGTATTCGCAAGCTTCCGTTAAAAATATTTTTTTATCACCAATTTTTGCATTGCCATGTATGTGGTCAAGTTGTCCGCCCAGAAGTATTGTGGGATTAGAGTCCAAATTTAAAATTATTTCTGAAAGTATAGATGTGGTGGTAGTTTTTCCATGAGTCCCCGAAACTGCAATGGACGTTTCGTAATTATTCATTATTGCATTTAGAAAGGAAGCTCTGTCGACGACATCAATTTTTTTATTTATAGCAGCTTTAAGCTCTGCATTGTCGATATTTACAGCATCGGTATATATGACCAAGTCGGCATCTTCTATATTCTCAGGACAGTGACAGTAATATACTTTAATACCCATTTCTTCCAGACCGAGAGTAATGTCGCCTCTTTTCAAATCAGATCCGGAAACTTTGTAACCCTCGCTAAGCACAATTTTTGCAAGCCCGCTCATTGAAATACCGCCTATGCCGATAAAGTGTATATGATTATATTTATGTTTATTTAAAACGAAATTGAACATAATTCCTCCAATGTATATTAAACTAAAATTTATTATATCATTTATGTCAAGAATTTATACAAAAAAGTGTTTTTAACATAAAAACAAAGATATCATAAAAAAATATACAAAATGTTTTAATTATAGTATAATAAAGAGAAGATAAAAGGAGGGATCGATAGTGAACATTACTGACGTTAGAATTAGAAAATTACCTGATGAAGGAAAAATGAAGGCAATTGTGTCCGTTACATTTGATGATCAAATCGTTATTCATGATATTAAGATAATCGAAGGGGCTGAATCGTTATTCATTGCTATGCCAAGCAGAAAATTACCTAACGGTGAATTCAGAGACATCGCTCATCCAATAAATTCTGAAGCTAGAAAAATGGTAGAGGATGCTGTCTTTGCTAAATATGATGAAATTCTCAAGGAAGAAGAATCTGAAGAAGAATAATATTTTGTATAATTTAAAAGGGAATCCTCTTTTAAATTATACAATTCGGCAATCATATTAATTTAATTAATTATCTGTGTAAAAACACCTACATTTCGTAGGTGTTTTCTTTTAGAATTTAAATATTTTTTAATATGTAGTAAAATATTATTTATAATGGAGATGATGTAATGATTTTAAATAAAATTAGAGAAACAATGAAAAAACAAAACATAGACGCATATATTATTCCCACATTGGATCCGCATGGCTCGGAATATCTGCCTGAGCATTTCAAAGAAAGAAAATTTGTCACAGGATTTAGCGGATCTCAAGGTACTGCACTCATAACCGAAGATGCAGCGCTGCTGTGGACTGATGGCAGATATTTCATTCAAGCGGAAAATGAAATAAAAAACACGGGATTTTCGTTGATGAAAATGGGAATAGAAGGTTATCCTACATTAAATGAATGGCTGGAGCAAAATTTAGCTTCCAACTCTACAGTCGGCTTAAATGCAAAATATTATCTGCAAAGCAATTACGAAGAACTGGAAAGATTGTTATCAGATAAAAAAGTTAAAATAGTAGATGCTGATTTAATTTGCGACTTGTGGACAGACAGACCTAAGTTGAGCAATTCAAAGGTGTTTTTACATGACATAAAGTACACGGGACGCAGTTCTGAAGAAAAAATTGAGCAAATCAGATCAGAATTGTTAAAGCTTAATGCGGATTTGACAATACTCAACGGACTTGACGATATCGCTTGGCTCTTCAATATAAGAGCAAATGACATTGAAAATACTCCCGTGGCGATTTCCTACGCCATAATTGAACAGGAGAAAACATATCTATTTATAGACAATGCAAAGCTAAATGAAACCGTAAAAAAAGAACTTGAAAAATTTTGTATAATCAAGGACTATGATGAAATTTTTGTTCATGTATCAAATTATACGAATAAAACTGTATATATCAATGTTAACAGGATTAACAGAAAACTGTACAGTGAAATCGGTGATTCAAACAAGATAATAAGAGGAAAGGATATAAGTTCAAAATTAAAATCCGTGAAAAATGAAATTGAACTTGAAAATCAAAGAAATGCTTATATAAAGGACGGAGTCGCCCTAACAAAATTTATTTATTGGTTAAAAACTCAAAGAGATATAGGCAAGTGCAATGAATATGAAGTTTCTGAAAAACTTTTGGCATTTAGAAAAATGCAAAAGGATTTTATAGAACCCAGCTTTGATACAATAGCCGCTTATGGAGCAAATGCCGCAATGATGCACTATACCGCAACTGAATATAAAAATACCCTATTGCAAAACAAGGGATTTTTATTAGTTGATTCAGGGGGACAATACATTGACGGCACGACAGATATTACGAGGACAATAGTTTTGGGCGAATTGACAGAAGAAGAAAGGATCGACTTCACCTATGTGTTGAAATCTCATCTGACATTAATGGGAATAGTATTTTTAAAGGGAACAGACGATAGGCAACTGGATGCCATAACAAGAGCTCCCATTTGGAAATATCACTATGACTATAAATGCGGCACCGGACATGGAGTAGGATATGTATCTGGAGTTCATGAAACTCCGCCGACTTTGGGACCGAAATCAGCAGGCAATGAAGTAAAGGTTGGAATGATATTTTCAAATGAACCGGGAATATACAAAGAAGGTAAACATGGTATAAGAACGGAAAACATAATTGAGGTCATAGAAGATAGAACAAACGAAAGTGGTACGTTTTTGAAATTGAACACAATTTCCTATGCACCAATAGATTTGGAAGCAATTGATGTAAATTATTTGAATTCAGATGAGATAACCCTCTTAAATGAATATCACGCAGAAGTATATGATAAATTATCCCCTTATTTAAATGATGATGAAAGAGAATGGTTAAAGTCCGCCACAAGAAAAATCATGAGGTGATTTATTGTTTTTAGAAGAGAAATTAAAAAAGCTCCCGGATTTGCCGGGAGTATATTTAATGAAGGATAAAAATGACAATATAATATATATCGGCAAGGCCAAATCATTAAAAAATAGAGTCAGACAATATTTCGGGAGCTATGGCAACTCAAGTTTAAAAGTAAAATCCATGGTGGATAATATAGCTGATTTTGAGTACATCATTGTCAAAAACGAGATTGAATCCCTAATACTTGAAAATAATCTGATCAAGGACAACAATCCTAAGTACAATATACTGTTAAGAGATGATAAGCAGTATCCCTATATAAAAATTGCAAAGGAAAAGTATCCCAGAGTTTTGAAAACAAGAAGAATTTTAAAGGATAATTCCGAATATTTCGGGCCTTATCCTAATGCAAGTGCAGTAAATGATTCAATAGAAATATTCAACAAACTTTATAAGTTGCGAACTTGCTCCTTAAATTTTGACAAAAATTCTTCATTGAGCAGACCCTGCCTGAATTATTTCATAAATAGGTGTATGGGTCCCTGCAAGTATGATGTAGATGAAATTAAGTACAACGAAATGATAAATGAAATAAGAAAATTTTTATCAGGCAAAGATTTAAAAATAATCAAGAAATTAGAAGACGATATGAAAAAAGCGGTAGATAAACTAAGGTTTGAAGATGCCGCTGAAATAAGAGATAATATAGAATCGCTTAAATTGTTAAATGAAAAACAAATAATCACCAATACGGATATATCAGAAAACAAAGATATCGTTGCAATGGCAAGAGGAGTGGATGAAGCGATAGTGCAGGTATTTTTCATCAGAAGCGGAAAAATAGTCGGCAGAGAACATTATTTTTTGCGAGATTATTTCAACAACGATAATGCGAAACTTGCCAATGCGTTCATAAAACAATTCTATGGCGGTTTAGCATTTATTCCCAAGGACATAATCATTGAAACAGAACCTGAAGATGTAAAAGTTTTGGAAAAATTCCTATCAGAAAAGAAAAATGCAAAGGTAAAAATCCTTGAACCTAAAAGAGGAGAGAACTTAGCTTTATTAAAACTCGTGAAAAAAAATGCACTTGATATGTTGGACAAATATGCGGACAGATACAGAAAGAAGATCAACGCCAGAATAAAAGCCCTCAATGACATAAAAGATACTCTCGGACTTACCACGATACCCAAGAGAATCGAAGCCTACGACATATCAAACACCTATGGAATTGAATCGGTCGGTTCAATGGTGGTATTTGAAGATGGGATGCCTAAAAAAAGTGACTACAGAAAATTTAAGATCAAAACCATAAAGGGAGCAGATGACTATGGATCTCTTAGAGAGGTGCTTGTCAGGAGATTTACAAGAGGAATTAAAGAGGTAGAATCTAAAATAGACTCTTCTTTTTCAAAATTTCCAGATCTTATAATGATGGACGGAGGGAAGGGGCAGGTGAATATCGCACAAGAGGTGTTAGATGAGTTAAAAATTGACATAGCTGTATGCGGTTTGGTTAAAGACGATTTTCACAACACAAGAGGTATCATTTATAATGATGAGGAATTTAATCCCGATATTAACTCCGCCACCTTTAAAATGATTTTTAAAATTCAAGAAGAAGCTCATAGATTTGCTATAAATTACCACAGATCCTTAAGAACAAAAAACATATTTAAATCGGAGCTTGACGACATTGAACACATAGGCCCTAAGAGAAAATCGGAACTTATGAACCACTTTAAGTCAATATCAAAAATCAAAGAAGCTTCTTTTGAGGAGCTTGTAGAAGTAAAATCTATGGACAAAAAATCTGCTCAGTCAATTTATGATTATTTCAGGAGTAAGCAATGAATGATAATATAAAACTCAAAAAAATTGTAGAAGATTTAAATATAGAAAGCATTTATTTGTCATCGGACTATGAAGATGTAAAAATCATATCTTCCAATCTGAACAAACCGGGATTGCAACTGGTGGGACATCACGTTGAATTGGCATCGAATAAAATTTTGGTTATTGATCAACAAGAATGGTACTTCATCAATGAACAGAGCAGCGAAGAAAGATTTGCGTCAATGCAGCAATTCGCAAAATACAAAATCCCAGCTATCATATTTTTATCTAATAACGAAGTCTTTGAAGAGATAATTGCCTTTTCGAAACAAATAAATATAAGTCTATTCAGCACCAAGGAAAACTTTTTTAACTTCAGCACAAAATTTAAAAATTATTTTGAATTTGAACTTGCACCTGTTACAAGAGTACACGGAGTACTTTTGGACGTATTTGGCATAGGTGTATTGATAACAGGCGAGAGCGGTATAGGAAAATCAGAGACTGCCTTGGATTTAATATCCAGAGGCTCGAGATTGATTTCCGATGACTCGGTAATAATAAAGAAATTCGGAGATAGATTAATAGGTTCATCTCCGCCAATAACAAAATATTTCATGGAATTACGAGGAGTAGGAATAATAGATGTTCAAAGTATGTTCGGAGTCGGATCCGTCATGGAATCCATGGATGTGGATATGATAGTAAATCTTGAAAAATGGGACGACGACAAAGAATATGAAAGATTAGGCATTGAAGACCACCATAAAGAAATACTCAATAAAAAAATAGTTGAGTATAACATACCTGTCAGACCAGGACGACACAACGCTCTCATTATTGAAATGGCAACAAAGACATTTAAACAAAAGGCAATCGGAATAAATGCAGCCCTTGAATTGAACTCTAAAATAATAAATTATAAAAGACAGGAAAAAAACTCGTAAATTTTACTATTTTGCCATGGAAAGAGCTGTAAACATTGATTTTTAATTTTCAAAGCCTTATAATTAACTAAAGTGGGAATAATAAAATAGAAATTGGGAGGTTTTTATGGGAAAAATTTTTAAAACGATGGATGGAAACGAAGCAGCATCCCATGTTGCTTATGCTTTTTCAGATATAGCATGTATTTATCCTATTACGCCATCTTCTCCAATGGCTGAACATGTTGATGCTTGGGCAGCTCACGGAAGAAAGAATATATTCGATCAGGAAGTAATGGTAAAGGAATTGCAATCAGAAGCAGGAGCTGCAGGTGCAGTTCACGGAGCTTTACAAGCAGGATCACTGACTTCAACATTTACAGCATCTCAAGGACTTTTACTGATGGTGCCTAATATGTATAAAATGGCAGGAGAACTTCTCCCGGCTGTATTTCATGTTGCAGCACGTGCATTATCCTCACATGCTCTCAGCATTTTTGGAGATCATCAAGACGTAATGGCAGCACGTGCCACAGGATTTGCTCTTCTTGCTTCGAACTCAGTACAAGAAGCTATGGATATGGCAGCAGTTGCTCATCTATCAGCTATAAAAGGAAGAGTTCCTTTTGTCCATTTCTTTGACGGGTTTAGAACTTCACATGAAATTCAAAAAATTGAACTTCTTGATTATGAAGACTTAAAGGGACTACTGGACACAGATGCAGTAAAAGAATTCAAACAAAGAGCACTTAATCCTAATTCACCGGTAATCAGAGGAACTGCTCAAAATCCGGACATATACTTCCAAGAAATAGAAGCATCTAATAAATACTATGAAAATATAGTGGATATTGTAGATGAATACATGGGCAAAATCTCTGAATTAACAGGAAGAAAATACGAACTGTTCAATTACTATGGAGATGAAAATGCCGAAAAGATAGTTATAGCAATGGGTTCTGTAACAGAAACTATTGAAGAAGTGGTAGATTATTTAAACGCTAAGGGTGAAAAAACCGGAGTTCTAAAAGTTCATCTATACAGACCTTTTTCTAAGAAACATTTCTTGGAAAAAATTCCACAAACTGTTAAGAAAATAGCTGTATTGGATAGAACAAAGGAAAAAGGCTCCATAGGAGAACCCCTATACTTAGATGTTAGAGATGCATTTTACGATGTGGAAAACGCTCCAAAAATAGTCGGAGGAAGATATGGACTGGGCTCAAAGGACACTACACCTGCACAAATTTTTGCAGTGTTTAAAAACTTAGATGCAGAAAAACCAAAGAGCAATTTCACCATAGGAATAGAAGACGACGTAACAAATCTTTCATTGAAAATGGAAGATCATATCAACACAGAACCTGAAGGAACAATAAGATGTAAATTCTGGGGATTCGGCTCAGACGGAACAGTAGGAGCAAATAAATCTGCAATAAAAATAATCGGAGACAACACGGATATGTATGCTCAAGGATATTTTGATTATGACTCTAAAAAATCAGGTGGAGTTACAATATCTCACTTGAGATTTGGAAATCATAAGATAACATCCACTTACTTATTGACAGAAGCAGATTTTGTATCTTGTTCTAAGCAATCCTATGTACACAACTACGATTTATTAAAAGGATTGAAAAAAAGCGGAAAGTTTTTACTTAATACTATTTGGAACGGCGAAGAATTAGACGAAAACTTACCGAATAAATTGAAAAAATATATCGCAGATAATGAAATTGAATTCTATACAATAAACGCTACAAAGATCGCCGCAGAAGTAGGACTCGGCGGAAGAACCAACATGATTATGCAATCGGCATTTTTCAAACTTTCAGAAGTACTTCCTCTTGAAGAAGCAATCAAGTACCTAAAGGACGCTATACAGTCAGAATACGGTGCAAAGGGCGACAATATCGTTCAAATGAACAATAAAGCCGTAGATGAAGGTATCAATGCTCTTAATAAAGTGGAAATAAAAGAAGAATGGAAAAACTTGGATACAATAGAAGATCACTCAATCGAAGGTGCTTCTGAATTTATCAACGATATATTAGTTCCCATGACAAGACAAGAAGGAAATGATCTTCCTGTTTCAAAATTTGTAGAACATGTGGACGGAACATTCCCTTCAGGAACGTCAAAATATGAAAAGAGAGGAATCGCAGTAGATGTACCGCAATGGCAAATTGAAAATTGTATTCAATGTAACAGATGCTCATTGGTTTGCCCCCATGCTGTAATCAGACCTTTCTTACTTGATGAAGAAGAAAAGAAAAATGCTCCCGAAAGCTTTGAAACAAAGAAAGCCATGGGTAAAGGAACTGAAGGGCTTGAATACAGAATCCAAATTTCACCTCTTGATTGTACGGGATGCGGAAATTGCGCTCAAGTCTGTCCTGCAAAGGAAAAAGCTCTAATAATGAAGCCCTTTGAAAATGAATATGAAGTTCAATCAAATAATTGGGATTTTGCAATGACTGTTAAATCAAAGGAAGAAAACTTCGAAGCAAACAACATAAAGAACTCACAATTCTTCCAACCCTATCTTGAATTTTCAGGTGCATGTGCAGGATGCGGTGAAACACCTTATATCAAACTGTTGACACAATTATTTGGAGATAGACTCAGCATAGCCAATGCCACAGGTTGTACATCTATTTGGGGAGGTTCAGCACCGTCTATGCCTTATTGCACAAACAGCGAAGGAGTCGGACCGTCTTGGGCAAGTTCATTATTTGAAGACAATGCTGAATACGGATATGGAATGGCAATTTCTCAACACCAAAGCAGAGGTAGAATCGAAATTCTTATGAATCAATTCTTGAATTTAAATACAGACAGTAAATTGAATGATTTATTTGCTGAATGGATAGAAAATAAAGAAGATTTCAAAGCATCAAAGGAAACGACTGCTAAAATTCTTCCACTGCTATCTGAAGATGTTCAAGATGAAGAAGCAAAGGAACTGCTTGATGAAATCAGATCCCTTGATAAATTCTTAATAAAGAAAACACAGTGGATCGTAGGTGGAGACGGATGGGCATATGACATAGGTTACGGCGGATTGGATCATGTTCTTGCTTCAGGTGAAAACCTAAATGTGCTTGTACTTGATACCGAAATTTATTCAAACACAGGTGGACAAGCATCAAAGGCTACTCCTACAGGAGCAATTGCACAATTTGCAGCAGCAGGAAAAGCTACCAAGAAAAAAGACCTTGGAATGATGGCAGCTACTTACGGATATGTATATGTTGCTCAAATAGCATTGGGTGCAGATATGAACCAAGCTCTCAAGGCTCTTAAAGAAGCGGAAGCATATGACGGACCTTCTTTGGTAATATGCTACGCTCCATGTATATCGCACGGAATTAAAGTAGGAATGGGCTTCTCAATTGAAGAAGAAAAGAAAGCTGTTGAAGCAGGATACTGGCATCTGTACAGATTCAATCCTGAACTTAAGAAAGAAGGCAAAAATCCGTTCATACTTGACTCAAAAGAACCTACTAAATCTTATCAAGAATTCCTTGATGGAGAAGTAAGATACACATCACTTAAAAAACTACATCCCGAAAAAGCTGAAGGATTGTATAAATTGGCTGAAGAAAATGCTAAGGAAAGATATGAATACTACTTGAGAATGCAAGCTCAAGAAGATGTAAAATAAAAACTTAACAAATAAGGCTCTATCATAACAGGTAGAGCCTTTTGCATTACCCGGAGAATTATTTCAACCGATTGATTTTTGTATGAATTTTAATATTTATCCAATTTATGTATAATATAATAAAGAGGAGATAATATGAAAATAGCCATAGTAGATGACGATAAAAAATATATCGAAAAACTGAAAACGTTCATTTATGATATTTTACACCATACCGGAATCGAAGACTTCTTAATAGAAGAATTTTATGAATACGACATCTTTTTATACAATAAGAAAAATTTAGAACAATTTGATTTGTACATACTCGACATAGAAATCAAAGATAAAAGCGGAATAGAGCTCAGCAAAAAAATAAGGGAGAAAAACTCCACATCAGACATAATATATGTTTCAAATTATCCGGAATACAGCAGAGAGCTTCATGAAATAAGAATCGCAAACTTTCTAATAAAATGTGAAGAAAACAATTATAGAAAACTTTATGAAGAAATTACATACTTATATGAAAAATTAAAAAATGCCTACATAGAATTAAAATCCAAAACGCAAATATTAAACTTAAAAATAGAAAACATCGCTTACGTAGAATCTCAGAGACATAAACAAACTCTGTGTTACTATGATCTTTATTCTAAAACTTTTAAAAAATATGAAGTAAACTCCACATTAAAAGAAATTGAAGACAAATTAACAAAACCGGACTTTATAAAAATAAGAAGAAGCACAATCATAAACAACAAATTTGTAAAAGAAAAAAATGCACAATTTTTTAAAATGGTGACAGATGAGGTATTTTATATAGGAAAAACCTACAGAGGTAAAGTATGAATCAATTTACATTTTTTGCATTGGAGATAATCTATGCGTTTATAATAGTCAAATACTTGGATTTATTTTTAGGAAAATTCAAATATAATAATACTATAAAATGTGCATCTATAATAATTTATGGAATTATCAGTTTTATAAAATTTAATATATTAAGTTCAATTTTTATAAATACGGTAGTGTGAAATAGTTTGTGTTCCATCCATCCTCTTAAGGATTTTTGATGGAT
>CAYFRD010000020.1:0-17961 GCA_964345555.1 uncultured Peptoniphilus sp.
TTTTAATATATCATGTTCGGAATGAAATTGTCCTATTTAGTATATCCTATCCATTGAATCTGATATAAATGCTTAATACAAGCTACTGAAACATATGGGTTTTCCACAGAACAGATTCAAGCTTATGTAGAAGGCTTAATGAAAAATACAGGCGAAATAATTTACTTACAACCGTCGGAATCTATTTCACTTTTTAGTGCTCACGATAGAAAGGAAGATACTCCAGGTTGCGGTTTTGAAGCTGAATCTTATTCTAGATTTAATTTATTTACCAGTTATATACAGCTTCCTTCCGTATCAATTGACAACGATAATGAAATAGGATATTTTTTGTTGGTGGAACTTTACACAGAAATCGTATTTATTTTGATTTTGGATTACGCAAAGGACAATATCATTGGCAACCATTTATTATGATAAATAATGGCTACTCAAAAACTACGTATTATAAAAATAGTAGTATTAATTTATATGATGGTCAAAGATTATATATGTATGTAAATTATGATTCAAAAAATAATACGTTGACCAGTGAATTAAGAAGTGCTGATTATTTTAATAATGTTATTGTTAGAGATGTTTTTTATCCACCGACTAAAGAATCTTCTAATTTGACTTTTAATAAACAAATCACTATGACTTGGAAGAGTAGATATACAAACGGTTCAGAGCTTATAAACGGTAAATACATAGACTCTTATTTATATAGTCCTACCGAAACGACACCTTTTGAAAATGCTATAAATAGTAATCGCTACGGTATATTTGATACTATAAATATTCCGGCGTCAAGAAATTTTACTTCTTGGTCACATTATAGACAATACGCCTCTTTCTTAGGAAGAACAGTACCTATAGACAATGTTAATGGAGGTTACCCTATGGATACAATTAAACTAAAGCATAAAAAACTGCTACTTATGGTCTTTACTTTCTTATTTTGTTCGATAACTCCTGTAGCAGCGGCAAAAATTAATACCGTTCCAACTTATATAAAAGGTTATGAAATTTCGGAGAAGTCATCTCTTCCCGCCATAATGTACAAAGACATCGTCCACATTCCTCTAACCTATGAGTACAATAAAATACTTGGCATAGAACTCGGTGAAAACAGTATTTCTCTTAATAATAAAATTGATGATTCTCAAACCGCTTGGATTATATCATATGATTTGAAAAATCAATCTGACAAAATCACTATACCAGATAAAATAAACTTGTTCGGCAAATCTGTTAATAATAAAAATTCGGACTATCCTGTTTTGTTTTTTAGAGACTGTTATTATTTACCTTTAACCTATGACAACTTGGCGAAGTTTAATTTAAAGCCGGAGTTTGACGGTAAAACCTTCTATGCAAAACCGGGGCTTGGTAGAAATACCTTGCCTACTTCCGGAATAGAGGGCATACAGGTAAATGACATTACATTTGGCTATTCGGATATAAATATAGGACGAATTGATTTTTATGTTGTGAAAGATAGGAATAATGTTGATTTATCGGATAAGATGAAATCAATGTTTGACTTTACCCGTATCAACGATAGATACTACATTCTTATAAATCAAACCATAACTACAGACGGTGTATCTAAAAACGATAAACTTGGAATTACTGTTGATGGAAACTTTGTCCACATTCCTGTGACTTATCTAAAAGACGGATCAATACACTCAAAGACTTTAAAATTAAATTTAATCACCATGAATTTTGAATAACTAAAAGGTAGTGTTGCAGAATATGTAAATCTATTTTGCTACACCACCTTGATTATTCATAGATAGTTATTTATTTCTTTTTGAATTTATTTTTCTTTTTACTATTTTTGTAAGATCTCTTATTTCTCTGACACCCAGTTTATATAAAGAGATTCCGTAGACTGCAGCTGCTATTGACACCACAAATAGCAATACCGTCAGCTTCAGTATCTTAGTCGATGCCATGGATGTCATTATGGGAAGCAAGAGTCCTTCCAAGGGGTAGTATAGAACTGCTATCAGCGACATTGCCAAGGATGCCAGCAGGGTTTTGATCAATGCTTTGATATAGGATCTTGCACCGAAGTGACCGATTTTTTTTCTGAGCAGTGTAAAGGAAGCTATGACTGCTATAGTTGTGGCTATACTAACTGATGCAGCCAATCCTCTGGTGCCGAATTTATGTGATACGGAGATATTAAGTCCTATATTTATCAACACATTTACTAAACCTATGTAGAAGGGAGTTTTTGTGTCAGATATGGAGTAATAAACTCTGTTGAGAACATTGCTGAGGGATATGGATATCAAAGCCAGAGAATAAAATCTCAAGGTTGCTGTGGTATCTATGGCATTTTGCGAAGTAAATTTCCCATGCAGGAAAGCTATATCCACAATAGGTCTTGCGAGAATTATCATTCCTACTGTTGCAGGCACTGTCAAAAACAAAACGGTTTTTACAGATGCGTTCATTACTCTTTTGCCCTGCACAAGGTTTCCGGTTCCGAAGGCTCTGCTCATTGCGGGGAATATTATGGCGGTGATTGCAGTAATGAAGACTCCCAGCACCATTACGTTCATTTTATTTGCATAATCTATTACCGAAGCTGATCCGACTTCCATGCCCATGGCAAGTCTTTTGTTTACGATTATGTTCACATCGTTTATAGCTGTGCTGACGAGCATGGGAACTGCAAGTATCATCGCTTCTTTCACGTATTTGTCCTTGAAATTAAGGACGGGCATAAATCTGTATCCGGCTTTGAAGGAATCAGGCAATAAAAAAAAGACTTGTGCCACTACACCCAGCACAGAAGCCACCGAAAATCCAACGATGCCACCTTGCTTGGTAAAAAATGTAAGATATATTATATAAACTATATTCAAAGGGATTGCCACTGCACCTGCAGCTGCGAATCTACCTTCATATTGAAGAAATCCGGTGAAAACTCCCACCATTGATGAAAATATTATGACGGGTATTCCCACTCTGATGAGCTTTGATACCAGTGCCAGCATTTCAGGAGTCAGCTTATCTTCGGGTGTGACCAGAGCTGCCAAGTATGGGGAAAAAAACATTCCCAAAGCTACTACAGCGGAAGAAATCAATATAACGAGGAACAACATATTGTTGGTGAATTTAAGTTTTTCATCGTGGCCGAGATCTCTTTCGGCCTTTTGTAGTGATGGAATAAAGGTGGTGGCTATTGCAGTTGTGATGAGCATTGATACGACCGTAGTTGCGGATTGACTGGCAACGAAGGCATCCATATGCGCAGTAGCACCGAATTTTGCCGCTCTCAAGATTTCTCTGTAAAATCCGAAAAGTTTTCCCATGAGAGAGAAAACAACTATGGCGAGAGTGGACTTTGCAATTTTTTTTGTGGTTTCCATTTCTACCTCCTATTGTAGAAGTATATATATTATGATTTTTAAAGTCAACTATAGATAAAATGTTGCCTTAAAAAATTTTTTAATATAGAATATTAAAAGGTGATATTGTGAAAAATATAGAACTTATCAAGAGAATAATTCCCTATTTTAAAAGATATAAAGACATTCTTATAATTGATCTTATTTGTGCGGCATTTACGACTGCGGCAGAGATGATACTTCCTCTGATTCTGAGACATTTGACCAATGTGGGTCTTTATAATCCGGGAGATCTTACGATGAATTTGGTGTTTAAACTTGCATTTTTGTTTTCTGCCCTTAAAGTAATAGAGCTTATAGCATCCTACTACATGGCAAATATCGGACATATGATGGGAGCAAAGATAGAGAAGGATATGAGAAGAGATATGTACAGCCACCTGCAAACAATGAGTGACTCCTTCTATAATGAAACTAAAATCGGAGTACTGATGAGCAGGATCACCAATGATTTGTTCGACATCACGGAATTCGCGCATCATTGTCCCGAGGAGTACTTCATAGGCGGAATAAAAATTATATTTTCCTTTGCCATTTTAGCCGGCATCAACATCAAAATGACTTTGCTCATATATTTATTGATACCTCTTATGATATTCTTCGCATCGAAGTACAACAGGAGAATGAGAAATGCACAAAAAGCTCAAAGGGTTAACATCGGTGAATTGAATTCATCCATTGAAGAATCTCTATTGGGAATAAAGGTAGTGAAGAGTTTTGCCAATGAAGATCTGGAATCTAAGAAGTTTAATAGAGAAAATTCTAAGTTTTTGTCTATAAAGAGTGTTTTCTATAAAGCTATGGCGGGTTTCACCGTGGTGACGAAATTATTTGATGGTCTTATGTACCTGTCCATATTATTAACCGGCGGATACTTCATGATAAGAGGAGAAGTGGGAGCGGCGGATTTAATAGCCTATGTCATGTATGTCAGCTCGCTTCTTAATACAGTGAGAAGAATAGTGGAGTTTACCGAACAATTCCAAAAGGGAATGACGGGAATTGAAAGGTTTTCTGAAATAATGGACATTAAATCCGATATAGTGGACAGCGAAGGTGCTGTGGAATTGGAAGATGTTAAAGGAAAAATAAATTTTGTAAATGTGGATTTTAAATATGAAACGGATAACGAATATGTGTTGAAAGACTTCAATTTAAGCATCAACCCGGGTGACAACATAGCCATAGTGGGTCCCTCCGGGGCTGGTAAGACCACAATTTGCAATTTGATACCTAGATTTTATGATGTTGTTTCAGGAGAGATACAAGTGGATGATATAAATGTTAAGGATATAAAGCTCAAATCTTTACGAGATCACATAGGCATTATGCAACAGGATGTATATTTATTTTCAGGAACGATATCGGACAATATAAGGTACGGCAGAATAGATGCCACTGAAGAAGAAGTAAGAGAGGCAGCAAGACTTGCCGGAGCTGAGGAATTTATAGAAAATCTGCCGGAAAAGTACGAAACCTATGTAGGTGAAAGGGGAGTTAAACTGTCGGGAGGACAAAAACAGAGAATCTCCATAGCCAGAGTATTTTTAAAAAATCCGCCGATTTTAATTTTGGATGAAGCCACATCGGCGCTGGATAATAAATCCGAGCAAATAGTGCAAAGCTCTCTTGAAGAACTTGCAAAGGGCAGGACTACCATAACCATAGCACACAGGCTCACAACGGTGCAAAATGCCGATGAGATCATAGTGATGAAGGACAGAAAAATAATCGAAAGAGGCAGTCACAGCGAACTTATGGCCAAGGAAAGCTACTACTATGACCTTTACACTAAGGGAGGGCTTCTACTGAATTTAAATTAATAGAAAAAAGAAAAAGTCATTGGGAATTTTTTTCATGCATAAATTCTCAATGACTTTTATAGTAGGATTTATTTGTTATCCGTCAAAAGTTTAATGATATTGATGACTCTCGTAGGAGTTTCAAATTCATATTCCCCAGGTATAAAACTGTAGTACAATTTAAGCTCACTGACCTGTTGAACGAAGGCCGGAGCAGATTGTATCGCTCCCATATCCTCCAATTTTTTTGCAACCGTGGTACCCTCATCCTTGTCCGTGATTTCAATCGTGAACAATTTAGTTTCCGTACCTGTGAGTTTAAGAACGGTGTCCTTGATTTTAGTGCCACCTGCTATTTCATAAGTGCCTGCTACAAACCTTTTTTCAAGTCCCATATCATAAACCAATTGTTTAAAAGCTTCCTTACTGGTCATAAGTTTTTTTTCTAGAAGCACATCGGCGATTTCATCAATAGATGATTCGCCCGGTATGTTCACAGTTATGTAGTTTTCGTGTATGACTTCAAGGTCGGGATCGCTGCTCATGGGTTCTTCCTTGCCGAAGTTCACGATTTCGTCCTTTGTTCTTTTAATTTCATCCAACAATGAAAATTTAATATCGGTATCGGATATGCTCTCCAAGTACAGAGTATCCGCCTTCCATTTTATTATGAGTCCAAGGACGGCAATTATTAAAATTACCGCCAAGACTTTGAATAACTTAATAATTAAATCTGCAATAGAGCCAAAAATTTTCAATAATAATCCCCATTTCCATTAATATAGAAGTATTATAACACAAGAGGGTAATTTTTTAAAAAAAATTAAGGATATTTGAGAATTGTTTTCAAATATTATATTTAAAGAGTATAATAAAATAAAGAGAGTTGATGAAATGTGAAAGAATTAATTGTGGAAAAAAATGATGCAGAACAGAGATTAGACAGATTTTTAAAAAAGTATCTTGAAAAAGCTCCACTGTCTGTGATCTATAAAAATATAAGAAAGAAAAACATCAAATTAAACGACAAAAAAGCCACGCCGGAAAGCATTCTTGCAGAGGGCGATGTAATCAAATTGTACATGAGCGATGATACAATAGACAAGTTTTTAAGAGATAGGGTGAATTTTAAATCTTCCAAATTCCCTAAAGTGATCTATGAAGATGAAAATATCCTGTTGATGGATAAGAGAGCGGGCATTTTGTCCCACAACGATTCGGCAGAATATGTGCGCAACATGGTGGATATGATGATAGACTACCTCATAGCTAAGGGTGACTATGATCCGCGAGTTGAAAAAACCTTTAGACCGGCCCTTTGCAACAGATTGGACAGAAATACGTCGGGTATTTTAATAGGTGCAAAAAACGCGGAAACCCTTCGAATATTGAACGAACAAATGAGAAAAGGCAATGTGGAAAAATTGTACATGACCCTCGTGAAGGGAAAGACTCCGGAGAATTTTAAAGACGAATCTTACTTGATGAAGGATGGGGAGAAGAACAAAGTATTTTCATCAAGGGAGCATAGAGTCGGATCAAAAAAATCCAAGACGCTGTTTAGAAGAATTGAATGCAGCGAAGATTTCAGCTTGCTGGAAGTCAATTTGCTCACGGGCAGAACTCACCAGATAAGAACGGTTTTAAAGAACAGGGGCTTCAATATAGTGGGCGATGTAAAGTATGGAGATAAGGCATTAAATGAAAAATTTTTGAAAAAATACAACTACAAAAGTCAATTTCTGCACAATTATAAGATTACTTTCAATATTGAAGATGAAAAACTGGATTACTTAAAAGGTAAGAGTTTTTACAGTGAATTGCCCCAATTGGAAAAAAATATACTGGAAGATATATTCCATTCTGATCTGAACTGGAGGGAATAATGAAAAAGGTTTATAAATCCGGATTTTATGGAGAAAACTTGGAAATTGAAGAAATTATAAAAGAAAGACTTTCGGAAGGATTTGAAGTTTGCTACGTACTTCCATCGAAAAAGGCCTGTATAAGTTATACAAAGGAATTTTTGGACAGATGGGAAGCATTTGTAAATCTTAAGTTTTATACCTTTGATTCTTTGAGATATGAAAATATAAATAAAACCTCAGTGGACAATAGTTTCAAAAAATTGTTTATAAAGAAAAATTTAAGAGAAGGCAATTACGAATTTTTAAAAGAAAGCTCCATGACTTTGATTACAGGATTTATGAGAAAAGCAAGAGAAAATTTGGTTGCTCCGATTTGTTTGCCTGAAAATGGGTTTTTAAAGGAAGTCTATTCTCTTTACGGAGATTATCTGCAATTTCTAAAGTCCAACAACTTAACCGATTTGCTGGAGAACTTTCAAATAAACAAAGCTGAAAAAACTATTTTTATAGTGGATGGATTTTTTTCCTTTAAGAAACTGGATTTTGCATACATTTTAAAGATGGCTGAAAAATACGATGTGGTGGTAAATATTCCCTATTTTATGAAAGGCATTTCCTTTCCGGATGACTTGGTCTGCAAATTTGAAAGTGCAGGCTTTGAAGTGGTAAACAATGGGGGAGACGATAGCTTTGAGGATTTCCGTGAAGAAGTGAGCTCAAAAATGTTCAAAGTGACGGCAGAAGATGAATTTGAAAAAAACTCCAAGTTATTTAAACTTTTGAAATACGATCCCTACCGAACGGATATAATCAACTTTTCAAAGATACAGGAAAATTTTTATGAACATTCAAAGGTTGAAAATATAGATATCAACGGGACTTATAAAAGAGGAGTGTTCTTGCCCTCAGTTAAAGAATTCAAGAGCGTGGTAAAGTATCTTATCAATCAAAGCAGGGAAAATTTATTAGACAGGCTTTCATCTGAGTATTTTTCAATTGCGGAATATAGAGAACAGGCGCAACAGGAATTGAAAGCTATGAATTTTAAAAACTATGAAGAACTCTACGCTAACACCAGGGTGGAAGTGTCTTTGAAGGAATTGGACGCCGGAGATTTCTATGAGTTAATGCTTGATCTAAAGGTGGATTTGCCCTCAAGAGGAAGTTTTCAATACTACAGCGATTACATTCTGGGAATTTTGAAAAATTCAAGGATCTATATAGATGGATTTTTGGACAAAGAATATATTGAAGAATATGGAAGGGATATTAAAATTTATTCTGCAATTGAAGAAATTTTAGAACTTTTAAAAAATTATGACAGATTTTTCGGTGAAGTAAGCTTCAGAGAATATGCTGAAATATTGTACGACTATATCGATCAAGTGTCGGCGGAGAATAAAAATAACTACGCTCCCACATTGTTTCAGTTGGATGATACCATTTCTCTTAAATTTGAAAATATTATATTGGATAATTTCGACATGAACTATCCCTATTTTGAAAAAGAGGACTTCATATTCAACGAAGATAATAAGGACGAGTTGATGAAGTCGGGTTTTGAGATATTGTCCGATGCGCAGGTTTACAACAGAGAGTTGTTAAAGGTATTTAAACTCTTTGCATCGTCGGAAAGAATTTATATATGTTCTATAGAAAACGAAGAATCGAGTTTGTCGGCAATTGCGGACTATTTTGCAAGCGAGCAAATAGAACCCGAGGAGATCTCATCAACAACAGAACTGTCTCTTGACATAATGGACTACTTGAAACTGGGAATTTATGATGCAAGTAAGATGAATTTGCTTGAACGATGGGGCGGTTTGGGAAATTTAAAAGACAGAATAGAAAATGAAAATAATAGAAAACTCTCTCAGGAAATAAAAATAGAAGGTCAAGCACTGGCAGTATTAAAAAATGAATTGGATAAAAGAAATTTCAGAGTTACGGATTTCGACAAATATTTAAAAAATCCATATTATTTTCTATACGACGAAATACTGGACATAGGTCAGTACTATATTGATGAGCAGGACAGATATTATATAGAGCTGGGCAATTTATATCACAAGGTATTGGAGATATATTTTAAAAATAATGCAAATGAATTTAATAAAGAAGTTCTTATTTCAATAGTTGATAATTACATGAATGCAAGGGATGCTTTCATAGGATATAAAAAACTGTATAAAGCCAAACTGAACAATATTGTCGATACTTTAACAGAATTTATAAAGATGGATTTGAATAACAGAAATGGATTTACTCCCTATGAATTTGAAAAGAAAGTATCTGTTGAAATTGACGGATTAAAGATAGCGGGAAGAATTGACAGAATTGATGAATTTGAAGGAATGAAGATAATAATCGACTACAAGAGAAAAACTTCCGACTCATCTCTTAAAATCAAAGAATTCAAATCCTTTCAAATGCCCATTTACATGGTTGCTTTGAAAAATGTGGTGGAAGCACGATACGGAGAAATAGAAAAGGCGAAGTACAATGTGGTCTTATCTGACAAAGACGTGCTGCCGGCGGGAAAAAATTCCATGACCACTGAGGAATTGGAAGAATTTTTAAATGAATCCATATTTGAAGCTTTAAAAATTTATCTTCTGATTGCACAGGGGGATTTCACCGCCTATGAAAACAAATATAAAGAAAGTATTTATTATGACATGTTTAGAGAGGGGATGTATCTATGAGCAATTTAAATCCCGTTCAAAAATATTCATCGGAAGCTATTAACAAAAACATCTCCTTAAACGCCGGAGCGGGTACGGGTAAGACAAGAGTATTGACCACAAGATTTATAAATATATTGAAGTCGCAGAGATTGACAAAGGGCAGAGAACTGGAAGAAGTCCTCGCCATCACTTTCACCAACAAAGCCACTGCGGAAATGAAATTGAGGATAAAGAAGGAATTGCTCGAAAGCTCCGACGAGGATTTAAGAGAGATTGCAAAGTATTTTTCAAAGGTAAAAATTTTTACCATTCACGGGTTTTGTTCAGAACTCATAAGGAGGTATAGCCCTGTTGTAAATGTGTCTGCGGATTTTGAAGTTGCCGATGCGGATTTTGCAACCTATCTTTTTGAGAGATCCGTCGATGAAAGTATGAGTGAGTTTTTAGATGATGACAGGCTCTATGACTACTTGAGAGATACCGGAGAAAACAATATATTCAGCATAAAAAATCAAATAGTCAAACTATATTATTCCATGAGGAACAAATCGCTGTCTGTAGATGAAATAAGAAGATACAATGACGAATTTAACGAAAATTTACAGCAGGGAGATTTTGCAAAACTAATCGATCTGCTGGATGAATACGTGCTTCTCAAGCCGGGAAGAAAATTCCCTAAATTCTATAACAGTGAAGTTTTTGCCGCCTTTAGAGAAAATCCTTATTATGATTTGCTTGTGGATATAGAAGAAAATCTTGGAGATTCAAAAAAAGAGGAGATAATTCTAAAAAAGCAAGAAATAAAGAGGGAACTCAATTACTTGAGGTCAAATCTTGAAATTCACAATAAAAAGTATTATGACTTGGTTTTAGATATAATAACTTCAGCCGTTAAGCGATACCAAGGTGTGAAAAGAGATTACAATATGTTGGACTATAACGACTTGGAAGATTTTGTCTATGAAATTTTAAAATCAGGAATAAGCACAAATTATAAGTACATTTTGGTGGATGAATTTCAAGACACCAATCCCATGCAGGTAAACATTCTGATGAAACTGACGGATAATTTATCTGACAGAGTGAATCTCTTCGTCGTAGGTGATCCCAAGCAGAGCATTTACGGATTTAGAGGAGGAGATCTTGAAAGCTACAGAAATTTCGTGGCGAAGATGAAAGATTATGGTTGTGAAACTCTTGAAATGCAGGATAACTACAGATCGCAAAGCACACTTATAGACAGCTTCAATTCCATATTCAAAGAGCTGTTAAAGGAAGATTACAAGAATATAAGGGCGAATATTCCGGGTACGGAGAGGATAAAATTCTTAACTTGGCAGGAAGACGAAGATACAGCGGTGGCAAATTATGTGCAAAACCTTGTGGACAGCGGAGTAAATGAAAGTGAAATTGCAGTTTTGTACAGAAGAAAAAGCTATATGCAGAATTTGGAAAATGAATTGCTGAAAAGAAGTATAAGAGTAAACAACAGCTCCAAGAGATTTTCTCAGTTGGGTGAGATAAGAGATCTTATGATATTGATCAAAGCTGTAGAGAATGCAAGGGATATAATCAGTACTTTGGCATTTTTAAAATCTCCCATGGTGGGACTTGATGAAAGCTCCGTTTTTTTAGCGGCTTACAATTACAGATTCTATGAAAATGTAGATGAAAAAATGGGGGATAGACTTGACGATGTAAACTATCCTTTATTTGAACAGGGAAATAAGAGCCTTGAATATTTAAGAGGGTTGAAAAAAATAACCAACATGGGTGAATTTTTAACAGAGGCGGTGCTTCATCTTAAATACTTTGAAATTGCCACAGCTGTTTATGGAGAAGATGCCAAGTACAACATAAGCAAATTCATAAAAATGGCGATGGATTTCGACAGCATAAGTTCACAGTCTAAATATGACTTTTTGACTTATTTGGAAAAAAGCGACGAGGACAATTCGAGTTCCGAGGGAGTAAATCTCATGACCATACACAAGTCCAAGGGATTGGAATTTGAACATGTAATTTTGTGTGACTTCAATTTTCCCATAAGAGGAGGCGGAAATTCGGAAAAATTCGTCGTAGACGATATCGGTCTGGGGATAAAATTGGAAGGCAGAGATGCAAAGCACAAGATAATAAATGAAAAAGAAGATAAAAAATCAAAAGAGGAAGAACTGCGAATTTTCTATGTGGCTTGTACAAGAGCAAAAAAATCCCTGGTTTTTTCCTGTGATGTAGGTGATTCAAAAAATAATTCGGAATTGCCCATAAAAAAAGGCTCCTTTCACGAAATGCTCTATGATTCAGGTTTTACCGAATTAAAATTTTTGAGAGGAGATGAAAGTACTTCAGAAACGAAGAAAATCTTCAAAATGCCGGACAAAGAGAACTTAAAGAATTATAAAATTATAAAAACTGAAATAAATAATAATTTAATAAGAGATAAATATATAGAAAAAAAGGGTATATTAAATTACTATTCAGCGACGTCTTTTATAATTTACAAACAGAATCCGAAACTATTTTATAACAGATACATTTTAGGAATAGAGGAAGAAATCAGGGAAGATGGACATTTTCAGGGGCAGTACAGCCCTATACCGCCAGATATAAGAGGTATTATTCTGCACAAGTATGCAGAAGTTGAACCTGAAAATTCTGTACAATTTCTCTCTGACCAACTGCACAGACACCATTTGGAAGAAAATGCCGAAACTGTGAATTATCTTATGAACCTGATGGATATATATGACAGAAATAAAAAGGGAGAAATACTGGAAAGGGAATTGGAATTTTATTTTAAGGAGAAAGGCGTCTACATCACGGGGCAAATAGACCAAGTTAGAAAAGTCGGCGAGGAAATTCAAATAGTGGATATAAAAACGGGTTCTTTAAATAAAGAGTTAATAGATTTATACACTTTCCAACTTCATGTCTACACCAGAGCTTATGAAAAAATAAAGAGAATAAAGGTATCTTCTGCATTTTTGATGTCTCTTGAAGATGATAGAGAATATGAAGTGGATATAAGTGAAGATAAAGTGGAAAGAACGCTGATGGAATTTAAAAATTTTGTCGAGGAAGTAGAGTCTGAAAAATATTTATAGCGTGGAAGAGGTGCAAGATGAAAGAAAAATATGACGTACAAGGTATGACTTGCTCTGCTTGCCAAGCTGCCATTGAAAAAAGTGTAGGCAAACTCAGTATAGAAGATGTAAATGTAAATTTGCTTACGAACAGCATGGTGGTTAATTATGATGAAAATAAATTAAACAGTGCAGATATAATCAAGGCTGTGGAAAATGCTGGATATTCCGCCAGGTTAAAAAATGAGGTAGAAACTGCAAAATCCTCTGCAACAAAGGACAGAAATCCCTTTTCCGAGGATTTAAAGGAGATGAAGAGCAGACTCACGAGATCTCTGGTTTTTATGATTCCGCTCTTTTACATTGCCATGGGTCCCATGATTGGATTACCTCAGCCGAAATTTTTATCGGGCATGGAAAATCTATTGATACTGGCAATAACTCAAATGCTGCTGACCATACCAATAATGATAATAAACAGAAAATTTTATATAAGCGGATTTAAAGCTTTGAAAAACGGAACCCCAAACATGGATTCACTCATAGCGTTGGGATCGGCGGCAGCCTTTGTCTACGGTGTATATGTGATTTATAAAGTGGCTCATGGTGTATCTCGTGGAAACATGGAAGTGTTGCACCAATTTTCTCACGATTTGTACTTTGAATCCACGGGCATGATATTGGTGCTCATCACACTGGGCAAGTATTTTGAAGCTAAGGCGAAGAGCAGAACTTCCGGAGCTATAAATGCGCTCATGGATTTGACTCCTAAGTTTGTAAATATAGAATTGGATGGAAAGGAAACTAAAATCCCCCTTGAAGAAGTAAAAAAAGGAGATATAGTCTTAATCAGACCTGGGGAGAATATACCTGTTGACGGAAAGGTTATCTCCGGGCAGACAACCGTGGATCAATCGGCACTCACTGGGGAAAGTATTCCGGTGGAGAAAAAGACGGGAGATGCGGTAATGTCCGCAACAACAAATAAAACCGGATTTATAAAATTTGAAGCGACGTCAAATTCTGAGAATTCCACTATTGCGAAAATAATAGAACTTGTGGAAGATGCCAATTCAACAAAGGCGCCCATTGCAAAACTGGCGGATAAAATATCATCGGTATTTGTACCGGCGGTGATCACCATAGCTGTAGTGACCTTTGCAGCTTGGTATTATTTTTCCGGAGAAATTGAAATTTCTATTGCCATGGCGATATCGGTACTGGTCATCTCATGTCCCTGTGCTTTGGGGCTTGCAACACCTGTTTCTATAATGGTGGGTACGGGAGTTGCAGCTAAGAAAGGAATACTTTTCAAATCTGCCGAAGCTCTGGAAAATATGCATGAAGCCACATCTGTGCTCTTGGACAAGACAGGCACCATCACTACAGGAGAATTTTCCGTGACGGATGTAATTGTTCATAAAATTGATAAAGACAGATTTTTGCATATTGCAGCTGCTATTGAAATAAATTCCGAACATCCTCTTGCGAAATCCATAGTTAAGTATGCCGGAGAAAAGGGTATTGAAGTAAAGGAACCTGAAAATTTCACCACGCTTTCAGGAATGGGAGTAGTTGCAAAGATAGACGGCAAGAATTATCTTACGGGCAATGCAAAACTCATGGAGGAAGAAGACATTGAACTGGAAGAATTTGCAAAATACGCCGAAGAATTCTCCAAGGATGCTAAGACGCCCGTATATTTCGCAGATGAAGAAGGCATAATAGGTATTATCGCTTTGCAGGACACAGTTAAAGAAGATTCAAAGAAGACCATAGAAGCTTTGAAAAATAAAAATCTAAAGGTCAGCATGGTTACGGGAGATAATTCAAATACGGCAAAAGCTCTCGGAAATAAACTGGAAATTGAAAACATCTATTCGGAAGTTCTGCCTCAAGATAAGGAAAAAATCGTCAGAGAGGAAATTGAAAGAGGAGAAAAGGTAATATTTGTAGGAGACGGAATAAATGATGCGCCATCTCTTGCAAGGGCGAATATAGGAGTTGCCATAGGAGCGGGCACGGACATTGCTATAGAATCTGCAGATGCGGTATTGATAAGATCTGACATGATGGATTTGGTAAGTGCAATTAATTTGTCAAAGGCAACTATACGAAATATAAAGCAAAATTTGTTCTGGGCGTTCTTTTACAACACCATAGGAATTCCAGTGGCAACAGGGTTGTTTTACAATTCGTTAGGGATTAAATTAAACCCCATGATCGCAGCCTTTGCCATGAGCATGTCCTCATTGTTCGTGGTCACCAATTCTCTAAGACTTAACGCACTTAATTTTAAGGATTTAGCAAAATAATTAATGTTAAAGAATGTACATTTATATGGTATAATTAGTGCAGTATAAAAATAAACAATATTAATAAATTAATAAGGAGTTGCTATGGATTACAAAGAAAAATACAAGGAGAAATTAGTCACTGCCGAATTTGCTGCGGGACTTGTAAAAAGCGGAGATTATGTGGATTATGCATGGGCGGCACAAACACCTGATGCAATTGACAAGGCTCTTGCAAAGAGAGCCGGAGAATTGAAGGATGTAGTGGTAAGAGGAGGAGTGCTCCTAAGTGTTCCCGAAATATTTAAAGCAGATCCGCAAGGCGACAGTTTTATTTGGAACTCATGGCATTCGGGAGGACCGGACAGAGGAAGAATCAATACAACCGACGCAGGATTTTATAATCCTCTGAGATATTCCGAACTGCCAAGATACTATAGAGAAAATTCAAAGGTGGATATAGCTTTCATAGGCGTAACACCCATGGACAAGCATGGATATTTCAATATGGGACTGAACGCTTCCCATTTAATGGCTGTAATTGAAACTGCAGATGTGGTTGTTCTTGAAGTAAATGAAAAACTTCCCGTTGCCTTGGGAGGATTTGAAAATGTAGTGCACATAGATCAAGTTGATTATGTTGTGAAAGGGGAAAATCCTGATTTGCTCGTACTTCCCGAAGGAACTTTCGGAGATGTGGACAAAAAAGTAGCGGAATATATAGTGGCAGAAATCCCCAACGGAGCATGTTTACAGCTGGGAATCGGTGGAATGCCCAATGCTGTAGGATCCTTGATAGCAGAATCGGATCTGAAGGACTTGGGAGTTCACACAGAAATGTTTATAGATGCATTTGTAGATTTGTATGAAAAGGGAAAAATAACAGGAGCAAAAAAAAGCATTGACAGATTCAGACAAGTATATGCTTTCGCAGCCGGAACCCAAAAACTCTATGACTTCATAGACAACAATCCGCAATGTATGGCAGCGCCCATAAATTATACAAATGATGACAGAATAATTTCACAGTTGGACAATTTCATCTCTATAAACAACGCGGTAAATGTCGATTTAGTGGGACAAGTTTCATCTGAATCAAGTGGAAACAAACATATTTCCGGAGCCGGCGGACAATTGGATTTCGTACTTGGAGCTTATTTGTCAAAGGGAGGAAAGAGCTTCATCTGTCTGTCATCTAAATTCTACAACAAAAAGACAGGTAAGGATGAGTCAAGAATAGTCTTGAATTTCCCGACGGGATCAGCTGTGACAGTTGCAAGACCCAATACGAACTATATAGTTACAGAACACGGAATATTTAACTGTAAGGGCAAATCCACATGGGAAAGAGCTGAAGGTATAATAAATTTGGCATCTCCCGAATTTAGAGATGACTTGATAAAACAAGCCGAAGAAGCCGGTATTTGGAGAAAATCAAACAGAAAGTAAAAATAGTTTTTAAAAATAAAACCCTGTTGTACAACAGGGTTTTAAAAATTTAACTTATGAGATAATTATTTATAATTTTTTTAACTTTTTTAATAGGTCGCATTCTTATAGGTACATAGACGAAGTTTTTAATTGCTGTTTTGTATAATTCATATACGGATTTTGCAAAATATTCCTTTGAATATTTTTTTGAACTGTCCAGTGCATTTTGCGAAATCTTATGTTTGTCCTTTGAGAATATTTTTTCGATATTTACTTTGAAATCTTCATAGCTGTTTATGAAATAACCGTTAAATTCCGGTTTCAAAATTCCGTCCAGGCAATCATCGTACTTACACAGGAGAGGAAGTCCGTTTGCCAAGGCTTCTATATAAGTTAGTCCCTGTGTTTCTGATTGAGAGGTGCTTACGAAGATGTCGGATATCTTGTAGTATTTATAAACTTCTTTGGGATCGATCATACCTGTGAAGTAAATTTTTTTGTTGCTTGAGTACTTTCTCTTCAACTCTTCTAAATAGGGACCGCCTCCAGCTATTAACAATATGAGATTTTCGTCGTTCTTTTCATATTTTGTAAAATAACTTATTATTTCATCTATGTTTTTTTCTTCGGCAACTCGTCCCAGACTCAAAAGAATCTTGTCCTTTTCAGAAATTCCAAGTTTTTTCTTTAAATCGTTTTTTTCCTCTTGGGAAAAATTCACATTAAATTTATCCAAGTCTATGCCTGTGGGAATTACTTTGATCTTATTGGTGAGTCCGTATTTTTTTAAACTCTTGTGAACTTTATTAGTGGGGGCAATTAAGTATTCGCATGATCTGAGAAGATTTTTAAAAAGCAAGGACATAAGGCTTTTCCCTACCTTTTCGTGTTTTGAAACGTATCTTATATAGTATTCATACATAGTGTGGTATGTATGTACTATAGGTGCCTTTGTTCTGATAGCGATTATTTTTGCAAAATTCATGGTGGAGAATTCGCATTGGGTGTGGATTATATCGGGAGACCACTTTATCAACTTGGATATACACTTATCTTGAATGGCTACAGAGGCTCTCACATCGGGATAGACCTTTACGGGGAAAGACGAAACATAGTACACATCTCCTTCAATATGGCTTTTAAGCGTCTTTGAAAGAGTCAGTATTTTGACGTCCACACCGAGTTTTTTCAGTTCGCTGTATAGATTAACTACAGAAGTTACAACACCGTTTATTTGAGGTTTATATAAATCCGTGGTAATGAGTACTTTCATAATCTCCTCCTAATATTAAATATATTCTAACAAAGAAAGTATAAAAGATAAATCGTTTAAAAGTTAATATTGTATTAAGAATTTGTAAATTATATTTATCGTAGATTATA
>CAYFRD010000020.1:17971-32405 GCA_964345555.1 uncultured Peptoniphilus sp.
CAGAATGTAAGAAATGCCATAGAAGATAGACTTTATATGACTGCCTTTTCATATGTTAGAAATAAAGAAGATGCCTTGGATTGCCTGCAAAATGCGTTGTTAAAGGGACTTAACAGTTTTGACAATCTAAAGGATTACAACTACTTCGATACTTGGTTTATAAGAATATTGATCAACACCTGTCTGGATTGTATCAAGGACAGAAATAGCGATTTACCCCTTGAAGAATCCTTAAATGCATCGGACGTTCAAAGAGATTTGTACGGTGTGTTGGATCTTTTAAAAACCATGTACGGACTTAAGCAAGAGGAGCGGGAAATAATATTTTTAAAATATAGCATGGGATATAAAAATGAAGAGATATCCGAAACTATGCACATAAAAACGGGAACTGTAAAAAGCAGGTTAAACAGAGTGATAAATAAATTAAGAGCGAAATTGGCGTGAGGAGGAAGAATGTGGATTTGAAAAAATTGGACAATATCAAAGTTCCGGAAGAAGAAATAAGATATATAAAAGATAAGATATACGGCAAGAGAAAGAGCTATAGATTTAAATACGCAGTCGCATCTCTCGCCTTGGTATTTGTCATAGGATTTGCCTTTCCCGGATACACCAAGGATTTGCCTATATACAGAAATATCTATTCCCTCATAGGAATGGATAATTTCGGCGAAGCGGGAGATTTGGTAAATGCAGTCGACAGTGACAAGGGCATAGAAATAAGAATAGTTGAAGCTGTGTATTCAAATAATACGGTGAGTTTCAGTTATGAGATAAAATCAGATGAATTTTTAGGCGAAGATATAACTTTAATGGAAGATTTTCAATATAAGAACAACAGATCTGACGGTTCCAGCGGCGCATCTAACTTTGAATATGTGGGAGATAACACCTACATAGGCTATGGGGAAAGACGAGAAGATTTCATTAAGAAAGATGTGACACCTCTGAAAACCAAGGTAAAAATAAGCAGAATAAATTCCCATAGTACGGGTAAGGAAGTAAAGGGTAATTGGGAATTCGATGTGGTCTTAAATCAAAAAAATGCACAACGATACAGATTTGATAAAGAATATGAAAAGAGCGGCTATGTTGCAAGATTAAATAATGTGTCCGTTGATGATCTGGGTACTGAATTCGACGTGACCATAACGAATAACTTGGGATTCGATGTTTTTGCCTACCACGATTATCCTATCCAATTAAAAACAGAATCAGGAGAAATTGTAGACATTAAACATGAAGGTGGCACAGGAAGAGAGAATATTATGAAGTCCTATTACAGATATGACGAAAAACTTAAAAAAGGAGAAGAATATACTCTAATTATAAGTTTATCAAAAAATAATGACGTGACATATTTTGAAACAAATGCAGATGGCACAGGAGACGTTAAAGAGGTTACAGCGGATTATGCTTATGATGAAAACTTTATCAATGCTCCACAGAATATCGTAATTGAAATTCCGGTAAAAATAGAATAAATAAAAAAATTTCATGAGTGAGGGCAAATCCTTGTAATTACAAGAATTTGCCCTTTTTAAACGTTGCGGTTTCATCAGACTAAACAATTAGATCTTGAATACTTTATAAAATATATAGTATAATGTTTTCAAGATGTATATGTTATACATCTAATATTTATATTAATGGAGGAAAAGACATGAAAAAATCGAAATTTTTAGCTTTACTTTTGGTTATGGCCATGCTTGTATCAGCGCTGACTGCTTGTGGCGGTAAAAAAAATGCTAACAAAGCCGAAAACGGAGGAAATACAGCTGAAGCTAACACTGAAGAAAGCAAGGAAGAAACACCGGCTTCCGACTTTACTTCAATCGGAATCGGTACTGCAAGTATAGGCGGAGCATTGTATGCTGCCGGCGGAGCACTTGTAAATGTATGGAATGAAATTGGAGTTACCGCATCTGCTGAAGTAACAGGCGGATCAATCCAAAACGTAAACTTAATTGAATCCGGAGAAATGCTATCAGCAATAATTTCTCAAGGTACAGCATATCAATCATCTCTTGGCGAAGGCTTATTTGAAGGACAAGAACCCACTAAAAAACTAAGAGCCGGCTTCTGTATTCAACCTGCTTTCATGCACGCTTGGACACTGGATCAAGATGCTAAAGACTACACTGCATTTGAAGGCAAAATAGCTTGTGGAGGACCTTCAGGAGGTACATCGGATCAATACACAAAGAACGTATTGGAAATTATAGGAGTTAAACCGGAAAAATTTGTAAACGCAGCATTCTCTGACTCTCCAAACATGTTGAGAGATAACTTGGTAGGAATATTCGGAAGTTCAATGGGAACACCGGCAAGTGCAGTTTCAGAATGTGCCAACACTTTGAACGCAAATATAATCGGTATTTCTCGTGAACAAGGCAAGAAAGTCATAGAAAAAATGCCTTTCTTTATGGAAGCAGCAATTCCTGCAGGAACATATCCGAATCAAGATGCTGATATCGAAACATTGGCTGACTACAATGTTTATTTCTTCAGCGACGAAGTTCCGGAAGAAGTTGTTTACAATTTCATGAAGAAGGTATTTGAAAGCAAGGAATCCTTAGTTCAAGCTTTCGCAGGATTTGAAACTATGGAAGTTGAACTTGTAAACGGCATAGTAATGCCGCTTCACAAGGGAGCTTATAAGTTCTACGAAGAAATGGGAGTTGAAATTCCTGAAGCAGCAATGCCAATAGACTAATCGATTTAAATCTTTGAAAGAAAGGGGGAAGGATAATTGTTTAGAAAAAAGAAAAAAGAAGAAGTTGATGTAACCAGTTTTGACAAAGAGGCCAGCGCATCCAGAACCTTATCGGCTAATTATTTAAAATTTACTTATGTTGTTGGATTTTTAATGACTCTTTGGCAACTTTGGGTACTCTTTGTATCACCTATGGATCCCTTTTTAGTACGTTCGGTGCACGTATCTTTGCTTGCAATGCTCGGATTCCTGTATATAAAGGGCTCTGATAATTCGCCTGTGACAAAACCGTCTATAATTGACTATGCTTTGTTTGCAGCTGCACTGAGCATAATAATATATGTACTTATAGACTATGAAGGAATAGTAATAAGAGCAGGCGTTAACCCTAATAAATGGGACGTATTATTCGGAACATTGTTGATTATATGCATAATGGAACTTTCAAGAAGAACGTCGGGGCTTGCACTGCCCATAATTGCATTTATATTCTTGGCATACGGTCTATGGGGCTCAAAACTTCCGGGATTGTTCAGTCATCCCGATTATTCTTACAAGAGAGTTATAAGCTTTTTATTCAGTGTGCAAGGCATTTACAGTGAACCGGTAGGTGTATCATCAACTTTCGTATTTATGTTTATATTATTCGGTACTATACTTAACAGATCCGGTGGTGGCGAGGCCATTATAGATTTTGCAACAGCTTTAGCAGGAGGACTTCGTGGAGGTCCCGCAAAGGTATCTATATTGTCAAGTTCACTTTTCGGAGCGATCTCAGGTTCTGCAGTTGCCAACGTAACTGTAACGGGTACATTTACAATCCCTTTGATGAAAAAAACTGGATACAGCGCTGATTTTGCAGGAGCTGTAGAAGCTGTAAGTTCAACTGGAGGCCAAATCACACCGCCCGTACTGGGAGCGGCAGCATTCCTCATAGCTGAAGTATTGTCCGTAAATTATTCTAAGATAGTATTGGCCACCATTATACCGGCACTTATGTACTATATAAGTTTATTTGCAATGGTAGACTTCGAAGCGGGCAAGAAAGGTCTTTTGGGACTTCCAAAGAACGAACTGCCCACATTTAAAGAAGTCATAGGAAAACACGGGTTGCTCTTGCTTCCCATAGTAGTATTGCTGTTTTTCCTTACGGTGGTTGGTTTATCTCCCCTTAAGTCAGCAGCTTACTCCTGTATATCAATAGTAATCTTCGGACTTATGCAAAAATCTACAAGAGAAAAAGTAATGCCCAAGAAAATGGCGGAAGCTTTCGCTCTTGCACCCAAGGACTTAATATCCGTTGCATCTACTTGTGCAACTGCAGGTATTGTAGTAGGGATAATGAGTTTAACGGGTCTTGGCCACAGATTCGCAGTACTGCTCGTTCAACTTTCACAAGGACATTTGATTATAGCATTAATGCTAACTATGGTAGTATCAATTATACTGGGTATGGGTGTACCTCCCGTTGCAGCTTATGCAATAGCCGGTACAGCTATAGGACCTGCACTGATAGATATGGGTGTTCCTGCTCTTGCAGCCCATTTGTTCATATTCTACTTCTGTGCAATCAGTGTAATCACACCTCCCGTTGCTCTTGCAAGCTATGCTGCGGCTGCTCTTGCAAAGGCGGATATGTGGAAGGTAGGTAACACCGCCTTTAGAATCGGACTTGTAGCATTCTTGATTCCTTATATGTTTGTATATAATCAAGCTTTGTTAATGGAAGGTCCTGTTTTTGGAATAATTCAGGCCTTTGTAACGGGTATAACGGGCTGTATATGTCTTGCAGCTGGAATGCAGGGCTGGATAGGAAAAACTATCACAAAGCCTTTCAGAATACTTCTTTTAGGAATTGCATTTTTGCTTGTAGTGCCTGAAGTGATAACTGATATTATCGGAATAGTAGGAGTTGTAATATTCGCATTAGCATACAAGTCCGGAATAGCAGTAGAAAAGAAAGACAAAGAAGCGGTTAAATAAAAATTTATAAGAAATAAAAAAGGAGACCTAAATATTTAGATCTCCTTTTTATATGTGAATTATTCTCCATTGTAGTTTATTCTGTTTTTAAAATATCCGTCGGCACAATACAAAGCGACGCAGGGATTGTTGCCCGTGACTCTGTCCTTTACAACCACTGTTGTGCAAAGAGCATCTGAAAATTTAGCAAACAAGGAGTCATGGCCGACACACAGACCCATAATTATGTTGAATTCAGTACCCGCTTTGTTAAGTATCATTGCTTGTGCCACGGGGTTGCAAATGGGTTCGTATTCTCCCGGCGATAATTTTTGTTCTTCCGACAGTATTGTTGACTTATCAATAGCTCCTGTCTTGCAAATAGCTGATACTAAATCGACGCCGTTTTCTTTGTAGATCTTTGTAAAAATTTTCGCTTCGGGAATAAATCCTCCGCAAAAGGCAAGTCCAACCTTTTTAAATTTCATTCTTTTAATAAACACGAGTATTTCCTTAACTCTTGGCCAAACAGTGTAACCGTCTCTTTCTATTAGGCAGCTGTTTTCGTAAAATTCTCTATATTCATCTGAATTTATTATAGAAACGGCTTTTTTATAAAGTTCTTCATCTTCCATGGGGCAAAAGGCAGGAAGATGAGCGTCACTGTTGGTTTCGCAGACATGTACTCCGCACATAGAACACTTCGAATCCATATAATCACCTCTGATAAAATTATACCACATACAAGGATTAAGAGTTTTTATAAAAATATTTTTAAGCGGTATAAAATTTATTGCATTTGCAAGCTTTTTATGCTAATATAATTAACTGTAACCGCTCGGAGTAGGTTAAAAAATATACTACCTACGATGGCGAGTCTTGATATTATGAGGAGGTGCTACAATGTACGCAGTTATTGAAACAGGCGGAAAGCAATACACAGTTAAAGCCGGAGATAAGGTCAAAGTTGAAAAACTTGATGTTAATGAAGGTGAAAATGTAACTTTTGACAAAGTTTTATTTGTAGGCGGAGATGCAGTCAAAATCGGTAAACCCTATGTGGAAGGTGCCAAGGTTGAAGGAAAGGTGCTAGCTCAAGCTAAGGACAAAAAAGTCATCGTTTACAAATACAAATCAAAGAAAAACGAAAGAAAGAAGAAAGGACACAGACAACCTTTCACACTAGTTGAAATCGAAAATATCATCTGATGATAAATATTGAAATTTATAAAAAAAACGGTTTGTTTTTCGGATTTAAAAGCAAAGGGCACGCCGACCATTCGGAGGGTGAGCACGACATAGTTTGCGCAGGAGTATCCACTCTTACTCAAACGCTGTACTTTTATCTGCACGGCAAAGGAATTACCCATGTGGAAGAGTCGCAAAAACGAGGCTACTTGTATTATAAAATAAAAAGAGATATAGAAAGATCGGAAGTTCAAGATGCTTTTGAGTTTATGATAACAGGGCTTGAACTTCTACAAAAGGATTATTCAAAACATATAAAATTTAAAATTATGGAGGTGCAAAATGATTAAGTTTGATTTACAACTTTTCTCTTCCAAAAAGGGAGCAGGATCATCGAAGAACGGTCGTGATTCCAATTCCAAGAGACTGGGCGTTAAGAGAAGTGACGGACAATATGTAACTTCAGGAAATATAATCGTAAGACAAAGAGGCACTAGAATTCATCCGGGACTAAATGTAATGAGAGGAAAAGACGATACTTTATTTGCAGTTAGCGATGGAGTTGTTAAATTTGAAAGAAAAGGCAGAGGAAACAAGAAGATCGTTAGTGTTTATACAGAAGAATTAGCTTAAAGTCGTAGATTCCTACGACTTTATTTTATGTGAAGCCCCATTAGTATCGGGATGTGATAAATTGTTTATAGATATAGCAAAAATTAAAGTAAAGGCCGGCAACGGAGGCAACGGAGCTGTAGCCTGGAGAAGAGAAAAATTTGAACCGGCAGGCGGTCCTGCGGGAGGAGATGGAGGAGATGGAGGTTCTGTAATAGTAAGAACCGACACCGGACTTCATACCTTAATGGACTTTAAATATAAAAGAGAATACAAAGCTGAAAACGGTGAAAATGGAATGAGCAAGAACAAATTTGGCAGAAAGGGAAAGGACATAGTCCTAAGAGTGCCTGTGGGAACTTTGATCAAGGACACTCAGACCGGAGGAGTTATCGCCGACATGAAAGAACCGGGACAGGAATACTTCCTAGCCAAGGGTGGACGAGGTGGACGAGGAAATTCCAAGTTCACTAATTCGACAAGGCAAGCTCCCTCCTTTGCAGAAGCAGGAAATGCCGGAGAGAAGAAGGATATCACTCTGGAACTTAAACTCCTGGCTGATGTAGGATTGATAGGCTTCCCCAATGTGGGCAAGTCCACATTGTTGTCGGTGGTTTCATCGGCAAGACCTAAAATCGCAAATTATCATTTCACCACTCTTGAACCGAACTTGGGAGTTGTGTCACTGGGAGAGGAAATGTCCTTTGTCATGGCGGATATTCCCGGATTGATTGAAGGAGCAAGCGAAGGCTTGGGACTTGGAGATGAATTTTTAAAGCACGTTGAGAGAACCAAGGTGTTGATTCACGTAGTGGATATGTCGGGCAGTGAAGGTAGAGATCCCATATCGGATTTTTATAAAATAAACGAAGAACTTTCCTCTTACAATGAAAAGTTAGCTTTGAAGCCACAGATAATCTTTGCGAATAAAATGGATCTGCCTTCGGCTGTGGATAATTTAAAAAAATTTGAAGTGGAATTTAATGGTGAATACAAAATATTCTCAGGCTCGGCAGCTACCACTGAGAATTTAAACGACCTCATGAAGTACACCTTTACCGAGGTGCAAAAATACGAAGATGACTACGAAACCTATGATGAAGTCTTCGTCAAAGTGGAAGATACTGAAGAACCAATAAAAGTTTATATGGAAAACGGGGAATACATAGTAGATGGTCCCTATATTGAAAAATTGGTTAAATCAACTAATTTTGAAAATTATGAATCACTGAAATATTTTCAGGAAAATTTAAGAAAAAACAACGTAGTTAAGAAATTGAAAGAATTGGGTGTAAATGAAGGAGACAGCGTATTTATACTCGGTTTTGAATTTGAATTTTTTGAATAGAGGAATTTATGCTGACAGGTAAAGAAAGAGCTTATTTAAAATCTTTGGCACATAGTGCCGACCCGCTGATTCAAATTGGGAAAAGCGGAATTACCGATTCTGTAGTTAATCAACTTGATAAATTATTGGAAGATCACGAACTTGTAAAGATAAGAGTATTGAAAAATTCTCCTGTTATTGCAAGAGAAATAGTAGAAGAGGTACTTGATGCGACAAATTCGGAGTTTGTTCAACAAATAGGCAACAAGTTGACTATATATAGAGAATCTAAGGAAAATAAAAAGATAGAATTATAATGAAAAAATATGGAATAATCGGAGGAACTTTCGATCCGATTCACTACGGACACTTGATGATTTCTGAAATCATAAGAGAAGAGATGGATTTGGAGAAAGTGATTTTTATTCCCACGGGGAATCCTCCTCATAAAAATGACATACTTAATGCTGATATCAGATTTGAGATGACTAATATAGCAGTCAAGTCAAACAAATATTTTACAGTTTCAGACATTGAATCCAAAAAGAAGTTTGTAAGCTATTCTGTGGATACTGTCACCGAGCTGAGCCGAATCATCGACGGGAAACTCTACTTTATCATAGGGTCCGACACGCTATTTCAGCTTAAAACGTGGAAAAAGTTTGAGGAACTGGCAAAAAACGTGGAATTCGTAGTTGCCATGAGACCTTCTTACATGTCCACTAAGTTGTTGGAGCTGGAGCTTGATTACTTGAGCTTCAAGTATCAAGCAAAGATAAATGTGGTTGAGATACCTCTTTATGAGATTTCCTCAACACTTATAAGAAATCGCCTTGCGCTGGGAGAAAGTGTAAAATATCTGCTACCTGATGAATTGATTGAATTTATAGAAGAAAAGGGACTATATAAGACAAATGGAAGATCGAAAAAATGAAATGCTAAGCATAATAGGACAAAAGAGATACGAACATGTTTTAAGAGTTAGAGATGTGGCTATAGAACTTGCAAAGCAATATGAAATAAGTGTAGAAAAAGCTGAAATTGCAGCCTACTACCATGATTGCGGCAAGGCTGAAACCATGGACAAAGTTTACGAGTTATGCAGAAAGTACGGTTTAAAACTCAGTTACAACATGCAAAAAGCGCCTAAGATAATACACGCCTCTCTGGGAGCTATTATGGCGAAAAAAAAATTCGGCATAGAAGATGAAGACATCTTAAGTGCTATAAAATATCACACTACAGGTAGAGAAAATATGTCTATGCTTGAAAAAATAATTTTCGTAAGCGATTATATAGAACCTAACAGAAAATTTGACGGAATAGATGAAATCAGAAAACTCGCCTTTGAAAATATCGATATAGCACTATACAGAAGTTTAAACAACACGATAGAGTATTTATTGCTAAGTGACGAGTATATAGTCAGCGATACAATAGAGGCGAGAAATTATATTATGGAGAAATATAAATGGGAAAATTCTTTAAAGCATTTATAATAACGCTGCTTCTTATAGTTATATTTTTCTTCGGAATAATTGGCTATTTCTTGTTAAAAAGTCACATTGAAAACCCGGAAGACTTTTTTAATGAATTGGTACAAGCTGATAACAAATTAACTTTTTTGTTATTGGGAGTTGACAATCTGGATGTAAAAAATGCTCAGAACACCAGATCCGATACAATTATGATTGTGAATATGAATTTGGAATCCGGGAAAGTAGATATAGTTTCCATACCGCGTGATACCTATGCAGGGGTGGAAGGCTATAAAAAACAAAAGATAAACCACTTTTTCAACTATGGAGGTTCCGAACTGACATTGCAGGCGGTAAATTCTCTTTTAGGGACAAATATAGAGTACTATATGACCATTGACTATAAATTTGTGCAGGAAATTGTAGACACCATAGGCGGAGTTCATGTGAATGTGCCTGTTGACATGGTCTACAGTGACCCATACGCTGATCCGCCGCTGGAGATAAACATACCCGCCGGACCGCAAACCTTAAACGGAGAGAACTCAATAAAATTTTTGAGATTTAGAAAGGGATACAAGGACGGATCCGACCTTTCAAGAGTGGAATCGCAACAGCAGTTTGTATCAGCATTTATCCAAAAGATTAAAAAACCGGAGAGCTTGATAAAAGCACCCCTGATTATGAAAAGTTACGACAAGTACACTTTAAGCAACATACCTTTTTCAAAAATAGTTAAGTCGGGATTGAATGTAGGTAAATTTTCATCAGAAAACATCACCATGCAGACGCTGCCGGGAGTGGCGGACTACAAAAACGAAATATCTTACTTTTTTATGAACGAAAAGCAGACAGATGAGCTGCTAAGCGGTATGGGGTTAAAATAAGGAGGTTAAATGGAAAATAAAAAACTTGAGATCATAATAGACGCCTGTGAATCAAAAAAAGCGAATGACATTAAAGTCTTGGAAATAGGTTCTTTCAGCTCTATATCAGACTACTTTGTGATTGTAAGCGGAAATTCATCTACACAAGTGGATGCCATATCTGATGAAATCGAATTTAAAATGGAACAGGAAGGCTATGAACTGCTAAATGCTGAAGGTAAAAATTCCATGCGCTGGATAGTTTTGGATTATGGAGATATAGTAGTTCACGTATTTCACAAAGACGAAAGAGAATACTACAACCTTGAAAGATTGTGGGAAAAAGATGAAAAAATTGAAAAGTCAAAGGAGAATGAAGAGATATGAAGTTTTTATACACTGAAAAGGCCCCTGAAGCTGTAGGCCCCTATTCACAAGGAGTTGAAGCTGACAAAATGATATTCACATCGGGACAGTTGCCAATAATACCTGAAACCGGCGAATTAGTATCCGATGACATAAAGAAAGCTACACTGCAAAGCCTTAAAAATGTTGAAAGTATACTTGAAAGTGCAGGTTCATCAGCTGAAAAAATATTAAAAGTGAACATATATCTTAAAGACATGAATGACTTTGCGGCAATGAATGAAGTCTATGCAGAATTTTTCGGAGAGCACAAGCCTGCGAGGAGCTGCGTGGAAGTTGCAAGACTGCCCAAGGACGGAATAATAGAAATAGAAGCTATAGCTTTAAATAGGCTGTAAAATCTCAATAAAATACGATAGTTTTAGTATTTTTGTTGACTTAAATAAAATGTGATGATAAAATATTACAGTATTTGATACTCTTAAAACTACCTAGCATAATAGGTAGTTTTAGTTGTGTAGAGATAGGAGGTGCTCATTTGGATACAGTGGTGGGCACAAACCAAGTGAAAAAAGCCTTAAAAGAAGGCATGGTCAAAGAAGTTTTCATAGCCAAAAACACCGATACAGGACTTAAAAACAAGTTAGTTAATCTTTGCGAAAAACAGGGAGTTAAGATAAGCTATATGAACACTAAAAAAGAGCTGGGAGAAAACTTCGGAATAGGTATTAATGCGGCAATTGCTGCAATATTAATATAATAAATAAAAAATAGGAGGTGCATGAATGCCTACAATTAATCAATTAGTAAGAAACAGCAGAAAGAAAATCAAATTTAAATCTAAATCACCGGCGCTAGATGTTAATTATGACGCTCTAAAAAAGGAAGAAACAGAAGTTAACTCTCCACAAAAAAGAGGAGTTTGCGTTGCGGTTAGAACTGTTACTCCTAAGAAGCCGAATTCAGCTCTTAGAAAGGTAGCCAGAGTTCGTCTTACAAACGGACATGAAGTCATGGCTTATATTCCGGGGATAGGACACAATTTACAAGAACACAGTGTTGTTTTAATTCGTGGAGGAAGAGTAAAAGACCTTCCCGGTGTTAGATATCACATCATCAGAGGAACACTTGATACTGCAGGAGTAGACAGCAGGAGACAAGCTAGATCTAAATACGGTACAAAGAGACCGAAGAAATAATTTGATTTATATTCTTATATATAGATTTTTGGCTTTTACGGAATTAACCGAGTACCAATGAATCGACTATATAGTTAAGGAGGGAAGATTATGCCAAGAAAAGGACATATTCAGAAAAGGGAAGTTATGGCTGATCCCAAGTATGATAATGTCGTCATAACAAAGCTTATAAATAATGTAATGCTTGACGGCAAAAAAGGTACAGCACAAAGAATAGTTTATGGAGCTTTTGACTTCATAGAAGAATCAACGGGTGCAGATGCGATAGAAGTATTTGAAAAAGCACTTAACAATGTAATGCCTGTACTGGAAGTAAAAGGAAGAAGAATCGGTGGTGCAACTTATCAAGTTCCTATGGAAGTTAGACCTGAAAGACGTCAAACTTTAGGACTTAGATGGATTGTAAAATATGCCAGAGCAAGAGGCGAAAAAACAATGACTGAAAGACTTGCTAAAGAAATCCTCGATGCTTCTAACAGCTTGGGTGGCAGCGTGAAGAGAAAAGAAGAAATGCATAGAACAGCAGAAGCTAACAAAGCCTTTGCTCACTATAGATGGTAAAAGGAGGATAGCCGAATGGCTCGTGAAATACCATTAGAGAAAGTTAGAAACATAGGTATTATGGCCCATATAGATGCCGGTAAAACCACCACTACTGAGCGTATATTGTACTACACAGGAAAAATTCACAAAATCGGTGAAACTCACGAAGGTGCAGCTCAAATGGACTGGATGGCTCAAGAGCAGGAAAGAGGTATAACAATCACCTCTGCTGCTACTACAGCATACTGGAAGGGCTACAGATTTAATATTATAGATACTCCGGGACACGTTGACTTTACAGTGGAAGTTGAAAGATCTCTTAGAGTTCTTGACGGCGCTGTTGCATTATTCGATGCAAAAAGCGGTGTTGAACCTCAATCTGAAACTGTTTGGAGACAAGCGGACAAGTACGGAGTTCCCAGAATAGCACATATAAATAAAATGGACGTCACAGGAGCTGATTTTTTCAGATCGGTTGAAACCATAGACAAAAAACTTCAAGGAAATCCCGTTCCTATTCAAGTTCCCATGGGAGCAGAAGAAAACTTCGTAGGAATGATAGACCTTGTAGAAATGGTTGCCGAAGTTTATAAAAACAAAGAAGGTACCGAAATAGAAATCGGCGAAATACCTGAAGAATATCTTGAAATCGCTCAAAGAGAAAGAGAAGCAATGATTGAAAAGGTAGCTGAATTTGATGAAGATTTGATGATGGCTTATCTTGAAGGAGAAGAAATCAAAGATGAAGACATCAAAAGAGCTATCAGAAAGGGAACACTTGCAGTAAAGATGACACCAGTCACTTGCGGTTCTTCCTACAAGAACAAGGGAGTTCAACTACTTCTGGATGCGATTGTAGACTATCTGCCATCGCCAGTGGACATTCCTGCAATCAAAGGGATTAAAATGGGAGATGAAACAGTAGAAGTTGACAGACATTCCTCAGATGACGAACCGCTTTCGGCATTGGCATTTAAAATAGTAACAGATCCGTTTGTAGGTAAACTGGCTTACTTCAGAGTTTACTCGGGAACATTGAAATCAGGTTCTTACGTATTGAATTCAACAAAGAACAAGAGAGAGAGAATCGGTCGTATTCTATTGATGCATGCCAATAAGCGTCAAGAAATTGAAGAAGTTTATGCAGGAGAAATCGCTGCAGCTGTAGGTCTTAAAGATACAACAACAGGAGATACACTATGCGATGAAAAAGATCCGGTAATTCTTGAAAAAATGGAATTCCCTGAACCTGTAATCTCCGTTGCAATAGAACCTAAGACCAAAGCATCTCAAGATAAAATAGCAATTGCACTTCAAAAACTTGCTGAAGAAGATCCTACTTTCAGAACTTATACAGATGAAGAAACAGGACAAACCATCATAGCAGGAATGGGAGAATTGCATCTTGATATAATCGTTGACAGAATGCTAAGAGAATTCAAAGTAGAAGCAAACATAGGTAATCCACAAGTATCTTACAGAGAATCAATCACCAAGCCCGCGGAAGGCGAAGGTAAGTATGTACGTCAATCAGGTGGTCGTGGACAATACGGTCACGCCAAGATAAAAGTTGAACCTCTTAAACCTGGCGAAGGCTTCGTATTTGAAAATGCCATCGTAGGAGGAGCAATCCCCAAAGAGTTTATCGGACCTACACAACAAGGTATTGAAGAAGCTATGCACTCAGGTGTACTTGGCGGATACGAAGTACTGGATGTAAAGGTAACACTTTATGACGGATCGTTCCATGATGTCGACTCTTCGGAAATGGCATTTAAGATCGCCGGTTCAATGGCACTTAGAGATGCTTTTTCTAAAGCGGATCCCGTACTTCTTGAACCCACAATGAAAGTTGAAATCACCACTCCGGAAGAATACATGGGAGATGTAATCGGAGATATAAACTCAAGAAGAGGAAGAATGGAAGGCATGGAATTAGTAGGAAATGCCCAAATAGTAACATGTTATGTACCCCTTGCGGAAATGTTCGAATATGCAACATCACTTCGTTCAAATACCCAAGGTAGAGCAACATATTCAATGCAATTTGATCACTATGAACAAGTACCGAATTCAATAAGAGATGAAGTGCTTGAAGGAAAAAATAAAAACTAATTCTTAGGAGGATTATAATGGCAAAAGCTAAATTTGAAAGAACCAAACCCCACGTAAAC
>CAYFRD010000021.1:0-31717 GCA_964345555.1 uncultured Peptoniphilus sp.
TGGGCGTGACACGAGGAAATCAAAAACCTGGGCGACAAGGAAGAATTTCTACTCACACGCCCGTATGGGCGTGACAGCAATATGTTGTATTTTATTGCTATCACACTCTATATCTTAGGCGGACAATTTTAATATATAAATATCATAGCATTTTTTCGATAAAAATACTTGAATTTTCAGGCGAAGATCCCTAAGTTTTCAGCATCACCTAAAGCTCGCCTAAATTATTAACACACCTTCAGAATCATATGTATCTTTCGCTCCTATATGTTCTATTCTGTTTTTCCAATTATTTCCAAGATAATAAAATCTTAAACTGTCTTTATCTTTATCAATAATCTTAACTAAATTTTCTTTAAGCTTTAAGAAAGAAGAATAGTCCAAATTGGCTTCAAATACAGAGTTTTGCACTCTTTGCGCATGATTCTGACATTTTTTTGCAACTAATCTTAGACGTTTTCTTCCCTCTTTATCTCCCGTTGCTACATCATAGCTTATTAAGACCATCATACAAACACCTCTATTTCAATAAAAAGCATGGATATTCTTCAAGATCTCCCCTTATATATTTAGCAAGTAAATTACTCTGCACATAAGGAATTAATCCAAAGGCAATCTTTTCATTAATATAAGGGTGCATCACTTCTTTTCTTTTTCTCTCTTGCCACTTGGTAAGAACTTTTCTTCTGCCTTCATTATTTAGGTAAACCTCTCCTGATACATAAAAGTCAAAATCGCTTTCCTTTACTTCCCCTAAGTTAATCATACCTATCACAAATCTTTCAACAAGACATCTCAATTCCTCTATTAAATCACAGGCCAGCGACTCTCTTCCACTTCTTAAGGTGTGATAATAACCTATGTAGCTATCTAATCCAACTGTTTCAAGAGCTGCCGCCACCTCACTTGTATAAATGGTATACACAAATGAGAGCATAGTATTTACAGGGTCTAATGGAGGTCTTTTAGTGCGATTTTGAAATTTAAAAACATCATCTTGTGCTCTTAATAGTTTATTAAAGATAGAAAAATAAGCACTTGCGCTATTGCCCTCTATCCCCAAAATTTCTGAAACATCTTCTGCTTCATACACTCTCTCAATCGATTGCTTAAGTCTTTCCATCACACCTATAATCTCGGTGTCCTTTCTCAAGTGGTGATAGTCATGGAGAGATCTTTTGATTAGTTTTAGAGTATTTAAAAATTTTGCAGCCATTGTATTTTGTGTAAGCTTTAAAGAATTTTCTTTAAAACAATCTAATTGAGCCACTCTTAAAAACACATTGCCCTTAGTCTCTCCAAAAACTTTCGCCAAAAATTTCCCTGTAGGAGTGAGAAAGTTTATCGGAATTGAGTAATTCACACATTTTCCCATAAGAGCAGGAGATACACCCAAGTAATTAAAACAAACAATGTTTTCAAGATTATCAAAGGGAAGCCTAAATATTACTTTGTCTTCTTCTTTCATAACGATATTTTCTCCTTCTAAAGAGAGATAGCACTGCTCATTAGTTACATATAGAGTGTTTAATAATTTCCTCATTAAAAATCCTCCAATAAACTTCTTATTTCTTCTCTAACTGATTTAATCTTTTTTAATTTCGGAAGACATAAGTCTTTAAAAGAACAACCTTTACATTTTTGTCCTTTTGGAATTTTAGGAACAAATCCCTCTGTTTTATATTTTCTCATAAGATATAGCATCTCGTGAAGTTTTGCCGATAAAACTTCTTTTTCACTTTCTAAATCTACTTTCACTCTTTTCTTGCTATTTCCAAAATAAAATACCGTATCTGAATTTGTATGAAATATGCTGTCTACACAGAGTTTCTGAGCAAATATTTGCATCTTGTCGTCTGCTCTTATCTCATCATACTTTTGTGTTGGTTTATACTCCACAATTGTGTATTTATCATCTTCAGAGATTTCAAGTCCGTCAAGCACTCCATAAATGCCCAATTCATCATTAAATACAGGAAGAGCTGTGAGCGTTTTCTTTCCTCTCAAATGATATCTTCCTCTTTCATGCACTCTCTCATGCATGATATTCGCCTTCACCACAAAATAATTCTCAGCCCAAGTCTTTTCAATCTCCATCAGTCCCCATCTGTGTGGGCAATAAATAAAGTGCTGTAAATTTCTGATATTTACAGATGCCCAATCCTTCATAGTTTATTTATCAAAGATACTCCATCAGGCATAGTTTCCTCCACAAATACTTCATAGTCATTAAAGCTCCTCGGAGGAAGGTCTTCCTTAAGTTTTACATTTATCTTGTCAAAGAGGATATGAGAGGGTGCATTGCCAAGAATATTATCATGCTTAAATATATACAATTTCCTCATGCACATCTTTCCCCTTGCAGCACTGTGATCATGCTCAAACATATTTATAATAGCCTCCCAAAGCAATTCTAAATCTTCTTCAGAAAGACTTTCCGTTTTATTGGCAAGAGCAGCAGAGACATAACCTTCCGCTCTGTATAAAGCATAAGGGATAATGCTCTTTTTCCCCATTTCAGTCTGTCCTTCTTCCGCTCTTTGATCAGTAGTTCGGGCTTTTCTGGTAATCGTGATGTCATCGATGTTTATGGGAGAGATGCTCCTTGCAAAATTAATTTGCACAGGTCCTCTTACTATTCCTGCGGGATCATCTCCAGTGGACATCACCGCCCCAAACAATCTCACATCATAATAATTTTTTATCATATAATTTTTAGCTTTTTCTACATCGTCCAAGCTCTTACCCTTTTGCCCCGTCATAAGTCCTTGTACTTCATAGGCAGATGTGAATTTAGAGTTAAGGGATCTGTCGGGTTTAATTAATATATTAAATCCCTCTTCTCCATCTCTTGTAAGTTCGACAAAATTTCTTATCTTTCTCTTCAGACATACATCGGTGATAAATCCATAGCCCGATTCAGCGTCCATTCTAGGACTGTTGCCTGCGTCCGGGTCTCCATTGGGGTTTCCATTTTCTACATCAAATAACATCACAAAGTCATAACGATTATTGAGCATTTCTTTCCTCCTTAACACTTTTACTACCGCTAAATAGCGCCTCTATTTGTTGGTAATATCCAATTATAAAGCTACCTTGATCTTTTAATGATAGAAAATCCGGAAATGAATATTCCATCATATCAATTATTTCACCTATTAACTTGTTGTAATAGCCCGGATATTTTGTCTTTTTCAAATGATTTTGCGACAGCTTTATAAGCTTAGGAAAAACTGATGCCGGTTTAGTGGAAGCTGCGGCAAAATAACCATCTCTAATAGTATGATTTAGTTTAGAATTTGATGCGGATTGCTGTAACTGTTCCAATACCGCAAATAATCTTCCTAATAAATAACCTTGATTTTTGTTACTCACGTCCAATGCCATAAATATCTCCTCCTTTTTATTATTAAATCTTGCCTTTCTGTTAAGCCAGGCTTTTATGAGTCCCATCCTAACTTTTTCACTTGTCATTCCGATTTCTCTATCTATTTTTATCCTTCTAATCATCTGCTTGGCTAATTGTTCGGGATAGGGAGTGCCATCTATTATTGACTGAAATAATTTTGTTGTAAGAGATGGAGAGACCTTCTCATTTTTGCTCTTTGGGGAAATGAGCTCCTTCTCAATTCTCCAAGTAGGTATGGGTCCCATTTTTTCATCAATTTTCATATCTTCCTGATGTCTTGCTATATTCATAAGCAGTTCACCATATTTTTTTCGATATATGAAATTTAAAGATATTCTCGCTACATTCGGCTTTATCCCGATAATATAATAATCAATTTCAGGGTCGATGTCTTCTTCATTTAAAAGTTTTTCAAAAGTCACCTTCCCCTCCCTTGATCCTTTAATGAGTTTATCAAGTATCTTCTCAAAGGTCTCTATATCCATAGATCCCAAATCAGGAAATAAAAAGGCATCTATATTATCTTCATATTTTTTTTCTGCATTGGAAGCAAAGGAAATTATCGTCATTCCGTCAATATAATTTGCGCGATTGTTTCTTATAAGATAATTTAAAGCATCTGAGTATTTAAGAGCTATTTCTTCTGAAATGTTGCTGTTATATGATTGTTTATTGCCATAAGATTCTTCAGACTCATTATTAAAATTCACCAAGACACATCCGCTTGGCTGCCCGCCTATTATACCCTTTATCTTCGGGTGAATTCTTGCAATGGGGCTAATTTCTCCCGAGACTGCATCTTGAGCATAAACCTTGTCCGATTTTGACTCTTTCAGCATTTTCTTCCACTTATTTATCACAAGGCTATCGTTATTTAGTAAATTATTAATATCCCCTTCACGACAAAAAGCGTAACCTGCAGTCTTATATGTATTTCCAAGACTCAAGAGATATTTATTATTCGCCTCATCTTCCGGATTCCAGTTTTCTATAAAATTTCTATAGGCATTTATTAAAAGACTATCCAGTCCTTCTAAGAATTTCAAATTCTTCTCTTTAAATTCCCTATGAGATTTTTCCGCTTTTTTAGTTCTATCTTTGGGATTAAAGATTTTGTCCTCATAATTTAGCCCAAAGATATAAAGAGGTCTGTGCTCAATAATATTTCCATCAATGCCCGGTTTTTCAGTACGCTTAGGAAATTTATACGCTCTCGGAACTTTTTTAATTTTAACCTTGCCATTTTTTTGCATGATCTCTTCTTCTAATTGACAGTCAATAATATTTTCTATTCTACCATCCGGACTCAAGGAGATAATATAGTGAATATTTACAAGACTAAATCCCACAGGTAAGGTCTCGCCTCTCTCTTCAAGCACATCATAATAATCCTTAAGAGCCTTTAGCATGATAATTCCTCCCTATATTTTTTCACATCTATAACTCCTCCAATCATATGAGGACGATAATAGACGGTGTGTGCTCTGTCTGAAAACTTTGGGTTGTCCCAATCACCATTAACCGGCACTCCCTTGTCTTCAAATTCCACTCTATAGGTCATAAAGCCCAAATCTATTTCTTTATTCAAAAGCTCACTGTCTATCTCATTCATTGGAAATTCATCCACCAATTCTATTTTCTTCACAGGAAACTCCGCTACACCCAAACAAGGAGTTTTAAAAAACTGTCCCCTTTCAAGTCTTCTTTTTAAAATTGAATAGTGCTTAGCTTGAGAGTTTTCTTCTTCGTCGTCTTTATTGCCCGTTAACTCAAAATGAAATTCAATTCCATATCTAACATTCTTTAAGACCATCGCCGCTCTTTGGCTACGGTCATCAACGGTATAGATTGAAATGTCTTTTGAACAATCCTTCATCTGTTGCTTGACAGCACCGAGAGAAATTTTACTCTTTACCTCATTTCTCCTAACATTAATAAAATTTATAGGATTGAAGACTATAATCTTGTCAATCACATATCTTATAGGAGGCTTCCAATAGACGCTTTTTATTAATCCCTCCAAAGCACTTGGTGTAGGCACATCATAGCTCACTCGCTCGGTCTTCATCTCCGGTCTCGTATAGCAGCCAAAATCTCCCTCCACCATAATTCTAAATCCTTTCATATGCCCTCCTTCCTTTTGCTTATCCTAATTGAATTAAGACAAGCAACTAATTACTTATTGAATATTTTTCTACTCACATATCTTATCTAAAAATAAAATAGCCCTATATTAATTAATTATTTAACATAAGTAAAAATTAATTTTGTTGCTATATCAAGTAATATAAATAAAATCTATAAAAGATACCCGGAATTATTTTCTAAATTTATTTCTTTTTGTTCAAATATCACGCCTATTTCCTTATTGTAATACTTTTCATCTCTAAGCACATAGACTCCCGTATCAAAATCTTCAATTCTCCTATATTTAAGTAACTCTTCAAATTCATTTTTATTAACCGAGAAAGAATATTTTTGGGCCTTTCTGTAATCCACAATCCCTGAATATCTCATCCTGTCGATAATTTCAATTCCCTCATCTATTGGAGCAATTATTCCTATTGAGCCTCCGTCAATTAATTTAAATTCTTTTGCATAAGTATCAAAGGGAATGTCTTTTATACTGTTTGCAAATCTATCCATAGACTTAGAAGAAATTAACTCTTCATTAAAGAAAAACAATTCATTATAATATTCCAAGATAGCTTCAGGATCTTCAATATCTTCATATTTTTTTAATAATCTTAAAGCAATATTTTCTCTGATACTCGGTTTTTTATATTCGCTACCAAGTCTCTGAAATATACTCACCTCAGCAACAGATCTTAAGCCCTCTCTATTGCATCTGCCCCCGGCTTGAAGAATGCTCTCAAGTCCTGACAGTTCTCTAAAAACAGCGTGGAAATCCAAATCTACTCCCGCTTCAATAAGAGATGTGGATACTACGATAATTCTCCTGTCTTCTGGCACATCTCCCATAGGAAAATCTCTCTTTAAATCCCCTAACCTTTTCTTTATAAGATTGATAGTGTCCATTCTGTCCTTTGCAACCATATAGGTCGAAAGATGATACTTTTCTCCTATTAAATCTTTATAAAGCTCTCTTGCAGTCTTTTTATTGTTGACAATAATAAGAGCAGATGGGTTCTGCATTGCCTTTTCAATTAAACTATCATCGCTTATTTCGCCTATATACTTAAACTGCGCTTTTTTAAATTTTAAAAAATCACTCTTATCTGTAATCAAATCAAGCATTTTAATATTAGGAAGAGCAAGTTTTTGAAAAAGCTCTTTGAAATTGGGCATAGTAGCTGTGAGAAAAAGAGCCTCACAATTACAATATTTAGTAAGATATGAAATCACTTCAAGACAAGGTTTTAAGAATTTCTCAGGCAGAGTATGAGCTTCATCAAAGACCAATATGGCATCTTTTATATTATGCACTTTTCTCAATTCCCTTCTCTTGTTTGAGTGCAGAGATTCAAAAAAATTAACTGCAGTGGTCAAGATAAAATCTCCACTCCAATTTTCCGATGCCTTCTCCATTTTCTGAATAAAATCTTCATCATTGATCTCTTCATCATAAGAAAATGTAGACTGAGCTCTTATTATCTGTGCCTTATCTTTAAACATATTTTCAAAAACTTCTGCTGTCTGATCAATTATACTATTGTAGGGGATTATATAAATTATTCTCTTTTTATTTCTTGAAAGAGCAAATTTTACACTACATAATGTCTTACCGCTTCCCGTGGGCATATTCATAAAAAATACTTCGCCCGCCGCATCTATCTTTTCATAAACCTGTGATTGCAATTTACTTCTTGTCTTTTGAAGTTCTGTTTCAGCTGTAAAACTCCCTACTTTTTTATTCAATGCATTCAAACACGCCTTGAAATCGCTTTCCATAAATGTAAACTCTTCATCATTCATAAAATTTGCAGTATCTATTGAGTCCGCATCCACCAGACAAGAAAAAATGAAACGAGTCATAAAGGCGAATTTATCTATTAATCTCCCTCTTAAAATTTTTATATCTTCTTCTGTCATAATATCTTTCTTGAGAAACTCATTAATATATTTTTCATCAATATTTCTTGCTACTTCAATATCCTTTTTCCAATCTGAAATATCTTCAAACTCCCTCTTTCTTCTTCCAAAAAAAGTTGATTCATAGTCAGAATCGGTAATAAATCCCATATCCGGAAGCCCGGTATGATGCCCCATTATACACAACTGCATCATCAGAGAATAATTATCTCCAAAAAGTACACTCGCCAATTTCGATCCCGTGGTGGAATGTTCTACACTCTCCTTTGACCCTCTTATTCTCCTTTGAAAACTTTCTTGATATTTTCCAACATCATGAAGCAGTCCTGCAAGATAACAATATTCTTTAAGTTCCTCAATGGCAAAACTTCGGCTTAATTTTGCCACACCATAGGAATGATCTTTAAGAGTTTGTATCTTCCCATCTTCTCTCGTATGTGCAATATACATAGCTCCTCCTTTAATAATGAACACAGATTTCTAATATTAAATTTTTTCTATATTAAAGCATATCTTATAATATATTTTTTCATTACACGTTTTCTTAATATCTATTTTGTCTTCTAAGTTCTATTGTAAAGATTAAACTTCATACTTTGATTATATCAAAAAAAAAGCTTATCATTTATGAATTTGCCTTTTTATATGAAACAATTCTGTGGCAGATAACTCATAATTCCCACTGAATAATTACCATAACATATCTGTTTTTATTATTTTATTTCAGTATGGTATGATTTAACTTCCATCTGATATCTAAACTGTTGACATCAATATTTCTTATCACTGCAAATAAAATAACCAAGCCATCATACTCTGATTATACAAATTAAGTATGTACAAATTATTGTTCTTTAACCAGTTTAATAATAGATTCTGCGGATTTAAGATCTATAAAATCCACCTTTTTGCCATAGGTTTCAATCATAGTATTTACTTCATCAGTTCTCTCTTCAGGTTTTATTTTTTCCACTTGAAATTTCATAAGGGCCCACATCATAATCCTATGGATTAAGGTCATATTTTTATAGTCCAGTTTCCCTCTTAAATGGAATACTTCCAATTCTTTCAGCCTTTCCTCCGAGAAATTTGATTTTAAAATATCACTGTAATCCGTGGTTTCAGGATCGGCAATTCCCACTGTGAATAATATCTTTCTAGCGCTCTGATTTTTTACAAAGACATCTCCCTGTTTAATTTTTCCGGCATAAAGACCTGCCCCGAGTATTATCGTATCATAACCGGATAAGTCCATATCCTTCGCCCTTTCTATCGGAAAACTTTCACATCCTATTTGTTCAGCTAAATACTCCGCATACTTCTTTGTGGAACCATATTTTGAATAATAAAATACGACTGTTTTTTTATACATATATTTCCTCTCATTCCATTTACATTTAGCATCCTCATTTTAATTATACACGCTAAAATATAGGCTTGCTTTTTGTATGGCGAATTTTACAATAAAAAAGATCTGCAATCGCAAATCTTCTCTTTTAAAAAATAATATTATTCCGCAAGTTTAAAGTCTTTTTAAGACTGTGACTTTATTCTTATTGAAAACCAGGGAATCTGACAATGCCTGTACGATTACCAGTCCTCTGCCGCAGCTTTTTCTGCTTCTGTAGTCATACTCATCGAAGTTGTACTCTATACCGTCGCCCTCATCTTCCACCTTTATCAAAATGGACTTCGGCTTCAAATTTATGGTCAAGTTAACGTTTTTACATCTATCACAGCTATTTCCGTGAACCATTCCGTTTATTATAAGCTCATCTAAAATCAACCTCAAATCAAACATAATCTCTTCATCGAGTATATATCTTCTAAGGTCGCAAAGCGTAATATTCAAAAAATCCTTTAACTTCGTGAGATCGCTACATATTGTACCGCTAAATCTGTATATAGTATCCATGGGATTTCACTTCCTCGTGTTATTCATACCCCCTAAAGAAATATTTAAACCTGATGAAAATTTTATGTAATATTATGATAATTTAAAGTTGTTTTTTCTTTAACTTGGGTATGTATTCTTTAGGACAATTTAGGAAAGGAGAATTTCATGGAAAAATACGAATGCACACTATGCGGATATATCTATGACCCTGCAAAAGGTGATGTGGAAACAGGAATCAAAGCGGGTACCGCTTTCAAAGACCTCCCTGAAGATTGGGAATGCCCCATCTGTGGAGCAGGTAAAGACGACTTTGAAGTTGTTGAAGAATAATTAGAATTATTAAAATCGGACCCTACTTATGTAGGGTTTTTTAATGCCATAAGGTGCTCTATGTAAAATGTCTTTTACACTTAGAGAACTCAATTTTAAATCTGATATAATTGACTAAAATATCCGAGAGGAGAAATGCTATGAAGTATATAAATGCAGGCTTTTTGACAGCTTTCTTTGTCGCGCTTTTGTTGTTTATATTGATTTTAAAAAATAAAACTAAAAAAAGATTTTTGAAATTTCTTTTTGCTTTGCTATTTTTTATATCCTTGGCCCCGCTTCTATTTATGAGTTTTATACCTCTCAATCCTCCCTCCGATCCGGGAGGCGAGCACGAAGTGCTTAATGAAAGGCTCCATATATCATTTAAACCTGAAAATGGCAATTACGAAACTTCCGAGGGATTGCGAGAAATTCCGATAAACGTCTGGAAACCCGAAGAATTAAATGACTATAGAGGGATTTTCATATTTTCTCACGGAGCCAACGGAGTGGATTTATCCAATGAAGATTTATTTTTGGACTTGGCATCAAGGGGATACTATGTCATGAGTCTGTCGCACCCTTATCATTCCTTCGTATCTCAAATGTCCGACGGTAGAAAAATCTTCACTGATCCGGATTTTATGAAAGCCGTCATGAGTGCACAAAATTCAGAGGACTACATCAGTTCCAAAAAATCCTACGACTCTTGGCTCAAAGTGCGTGAAGACGATATTAACAACTTATTAAATTCAATACTTGACGACAGCTTTCCCGATACCATTGATAAGGAAAAATCAAAGATATTTTTAGCAGGCCATTCCCTTGGCGGTTCCGCATCTCTGTCCATAGCCAGAAAAAGACCTAAGGATTTAAAGGGTGTCATAGCCTTGGAATCACCCTTGTTCGGCGATATACTAAGTGCCGATAATAAGGGATTTGTCTTCAACAAGGATGATTATTCAGTACCTATTTTAAATATCTATTCCGATGATTCATGGCCCTATTTAAATCAATGGGCTGCATATGAAGGAAATGCTCATCTTCTCGAATCTAATTCCGACCGCGTGAGAAATGTCCACATAGAGGGCAGAGATCATCTGGGACTTACGGACCTATCTCTTACAACTCCGCTGATCACAAATTTCTTTGACCAAGGATTGAACAAAAAGGATACCTACGAAGCATTGGAAGAGATAAATGAAGAAATACTTAAATTTTTAGAAGATTTCCGTTAAAAATGCAATAATCATTCTCCGACACAGTCGGCGTTTTTCACATTATACGAGGGCGATTCCAACCTCTCGAATTATAATCCGATGCGATATAGTGAGCGGATGCACACAATTTCGCTATGAGAAGATGTAATTTGACGATGTCTCATCCTTGATGTTTTTGCAGTTGACAGAAACTTATTATATCAATCTATGTATTTTAATGGTTTTTCACCGATAGATCTTATCTTTATACAAAAAAGCTAAGAGTTTTTACCCTTAGCTTTTTCATTATACATTGCTTAAATCGATGTTATTTTTTATAGCCACACTTCGGACATTGTCCATTTTCATCTAAAAGTATTCCACATAGCGGACAACGATCCTTTTCCCCGGATACGCTATATTCTTCACTTGCAGCATTATCTCCACTTGTGAATGTTATTTTTACAATGTTTAATTTGTCCTTTAAAAGACCATATACAATCTTTATCATTCCTTCAACTGTCATAGTTTCTTTCGTAACTACAAGACGGCAATCAGGATAAGCGGTAGCCAGTTCTGTTTTAAAAGCTTCGCCTTTCATTACGTTGTTAGGTGCTCCGTCCTTAATTCCTTGCTTTTCATACACATCTAAAACAGCAGGAAGAAGCGGATCGTCTTCTCTTAAAACCAAAGCATGGTCAAAGTTCTTTAAGTAGCTCCAAGCGATTTTTTTAATTTCATTGCATGGAAATACCATATTTACTCCTTCATTAATAGTATCTTCCACTTCTATAGTCAGCGTACCTGTGTGTCCGTGAAGGTATTGAGCTTCACCCTTAAATCCGTAAAATCTGTGTGCATATTGCAAATCAAAACTTGTAAAACTTCTCATTACTATCTCCTCTCATTTTGTTATCATATTTTTCATCTATAAGACTTCTTTTGTCTGTATTGATATGATATACTATATTATATGCATATCATAGTATTATATTATATATTTTTAATACAATATTATTTATATAACGCTATTCAAGGAGATATATATGGAACTTTTAAAAATTGAATCTTTTAATGAAATAAGCAACCGACACGACCTGGCACATTGGCACGATAATATTGAAATAATAAGAGTTTTAGAAAACGAGATGACTTGTATCGTAAACAAGGAAATTTTTTTATTAGGTAAGGATGATATTTGCATAATAAACAGAAACCAACTTCATCGTATTCTCGAAAATGACAACAAAGAATGCAAATTCCAACGAATCACCATTGATTCTAAAATATTTTCAAAGGATGAGTATATATATAATAAATATATTTATCCAATCCTGACCGACGAATCTTTTCATCACGTTTTATCAAAGAAAGGAACTAAATTTACAACGGATATTTTAAATATCTTAGATGGAATAAGTGATTTGGAAACAAATAAATCTTTAGGTTATGAGCTTCAGATTATCTCATTGATCTATTTGCTATTTACGAAGTTGTATCAATTTTATCAAGACTTTAAAAACAAAAGTTCGCAACCCATAAGTACGGACGTCTTCATATACAGAAGAATGAGCGGATATGTTTATGAAAATTATAAAAACAAAATATCCTTGGATGACATAGCTTCAATCGGTCATGTGAGCAAAAGTAAGTGCATAAGCTTATTTAAAGAATATACCAGCCATTCTCCTGTTGATTTTTTGAATTTGTACAGGTTGAAAATCAGCGTTGAACTGTTGGAAAAAACTTCTTATTCCATAGGTGAAATAGCTATGGAGTCCGGTTTTGAACAGCAGAGTTACTACAATAGATTGTTCCTGCGCAATTACTCTATGACTCCCGGACAATATCGAAAATCCCTTAAAGAAAAAACAGCTCAGTAAAGCATATCTTTATGCTTCCGAGCTGTTTTCATTTTGTCTTCATCTAAGCGAAAATACCGATCAACAATTGATATACTACGGGAATGAACAGTGCCGGTATCATGTTTGCCGTTTTTAAATCCCTTAGCTTAAGCATGTTGATTCCGATTGCCATTATGAGAATGCCTCCCACTCCGGAAATATTTGCAATAAGAGATTCCACAAATACATCCTTTAAAAAACTGGAGAATAAAACAATCAATCCTTGATAAATAAATACGAAAATTCCCGAAAATGCCACTCCTATACCAAAGGATGCACCAAGCACCACAGAGGTTATCCCGTCAAGTATCCCCTTGGTTATGAGTATGGAATTATCTCCCGAAATACCTGCCGTTATTGAGCCTAAAATCGCCATTGAGCCGACATTGAATATCAAGGATGCCGATACGAAACCCTCAACGAATTTCGAACCTCCTGTGTATTTGTTTTTATAGATGAAGTTCATTAAACTGTCGCCCAGGGAATTGAATTTTTCATCTAAATTTATAGCGTTGCCGATCACTACACCGATTACAAGGGATATTATCATGAGCACGGTATTCTCAACTTGCATTGATGTGCTGATACCTATGAATATTATACTTAATCCCAAAATATTCATTATTTGATCTTCCAAGGTTTTGCTGAATTTTTCTCCTATGAAAATTCCTACAATCCCTCCTGCTAATATCAATGCAACATTTATTAATACTCCTATCATCTCTATTCCTTCCCCAATTTATTTTCTCTTCCGTAATAGAATAAATACTGTTGTGCAAATCCGGCATTTTCACCGAATATTTCTCTTCCCGCCTGAGCAATTTTTCCCTTGGGCGTGTTCTTGTGTAGATACAGCTCCTCCATTACTCTTTTTATCCATACATCCACAGGAAAAGATTCAGACTTTTCAAAAGCAAAGAGCAATACGCAGTCGGCTACCTTGGGTCCAACTCCCGGCAGCTTCATCAGTTCTTCTCGGGCTTCTTCAAGAGGCATTTTTCGTATTTCTTCCATGGATATCTCGCCGCCCTGTATCATCTTTGCCGATTCCACAATTCTCTTGTCTCTGAATCCTACCCTCGCATACTCTCTTAAATCTTCCGCCTTTGCCAGCGACAGCTCCTGCGGACTTGGAAAGCTGAAATATTCTCTACCTCTGTACTCTCCGATCTTGGAACCGTACATTCTCGATATCATATCCACACTTTTCTTTATTCTGTCTATGCCGTTATTCGCACTTATGATGAAAGTGATTATGGTTTCAAAGGGTTCTTGATTCAATATCCTTATACCCTTGCCATACTCCATGGCACTGGATAAGGTTTCATCAAAGCTTAAAGCATCTCTTAACTCTCCATAATCCCTTAAAATATCGAAATACCTCACCCATATTTTGTAAAAATCCTTGATATTGCTGTTTTTTATAATTATATTTCCCTTATCATTGGAAATATTTATTATTTTCCCATGAGCAACATTAGTGTATGATCCGTCCTCTTCTTCAAAGGCTCTAAAGGCCTGTCCGCAACTGAATATATCCTTTACATCAAAAAAATCCACATCTTCAATGAGCAAATCTTCTCCAACTTGCTTTAAATTCATAAATTCTCCTTCTGTATTAAAATAGAGGTACAGCCGTACCTCTTATTTATCTTCCTCTTCATCTTCCTTTAAGTAATAAGACAACTTTAACAAGGAATCGTTGAGTTTAACATTTTCTATCACAATGCTCTTGTCTGTGAGCACAATATCCACAGGTGCAAAATTCCAAATACCCTTTATATTGCATTGCAAAATACTGTTAAGCACGTCATCCACTGCAGCCTTGGGAGTAGTTATGACTACCACCTTTATATTGTTCTCGTTGATATAGTTCACTATTTCCGACATGTTCAAGATCGGAATATCGTCCACCCTTTTGCCGATTACATTTTCATCCACATCGAATAATGCCTTGATGATGAATCCGCTCTGTCTGAACCCCTTGTATCTTGAAATGGCGGAACCCAAATGTCCTGCACCTATGACCACAGCATCATGAGTGTAATCCAACCCCAGTATTTCAGAGAGTTTATCTCTTAGCTCCACAGCATTATAACCGTAACCCTGTTGTCCGAATCCTCCGAAATTATGTAAATCCTGTCTGATTTGTGAAGCGGTAAATCCCGTTAAATCGCCGAGTTCAGATGATGAAATCCTAACAATACCCTTGTTAATCACATCATTTAAAAAACGATGATAAATCGGCAATCTTCTAATTACCGCATCTGAAATTTTAGATTTTTTCTTCACAAAGACCTCCTGTAAATTAAAATTAATTCAACCGCATTATATTATACCAATCTTTTTTTAATTTGTAAAATTTGATACAATTATTTTGAGGTGTAGAAATGTTACTTAGTATTAAAAATTTATCAAAATCCTATATCACACGAACCGTACTGGATGATATCAACATGATCGTTGAAGAAAGGGATAAAATAGGCCTGATCGGCAACAACGGTACAGGAAAAACCACACTGTTCAATATAATCACCGACGAGATCTCAAAGGACAGCGGAGAAATTTTCATCAAAAAGGATCTCAAAATCGGTTACCTAAAACAACAATTGAACATTCACACAGAAAACACATTATATGAAGAATGCGAAAAAATATTTCAAAACCTCATAGAACTGGAAAAAATCTTGAGAGAATTGGAAATTAAAATATCCCTTGCCGACAATCCTCAATTGGAGGAAGACATAGATCGCTACGGCAAACTTCAGGAGAAATTTACGGAACTTGAGGGATATTCCTATCCGTCAAAAATAAGAGGGGCTCTAACAGGTCTTGGATTTGACAAAGATGATTTCAATAAGAAAGTCAACGAACTCTCAGGCGGACAGAAATCACGACTTGCCTTAGCCAAACTTCTATTGTCCGAGCCTGATTTAATGCTCCTTGACGAACCAACAAACCACTTGGACATAGCAGCCATATCATGGTTGGAAAAGTTTTTAAAGGAATATAGGGGTGCACAAATAATAATATCCCATGACAGATACTTCCTTGACAATGTAGTCAATAAAATATCTCTCTTAGAAAACAAAAAACTCACCCACTTCAAAGGAAACTACAGTTTTTATTTAAAAGAAAGAAAAAAACAGCTGGAAGTTTTAAAAAAACAGTACCTTGATCAGGAAAAAGAAATTAAAAGACAAAAAGAAATAATAAAAAGATACTTAAACATGGGTAGGGATAGATTTATCAGAGCGGGGAAATCACGTCAGAAACTCTTGGATAAAATGGAAAAAATAGATCCCCCCTCAGAAAAGAAAACCTACAACATAAAATTCTTTCCCTGGTACGAATCCGGCAGAGATGTGTTGACCGTCAAAGATCTATCCAAAAGCTACGACGAAAATATCATTTTTGAAAATTTGAATTTCAATGTATATAAAAAAGAAAAAGTCGGAATCATCGGTCCCAACGGTGTGGGAAAATCCACTCTGTTTAAAATACTCAATAACAAAATATCCAAAGATAAAGGAAAAATCACCTTCGGCGCAAAAGTCTCCATATCCTACTTCGATCAGGAAATGGAATCTCTTGCAGGAGATAAGACCGTCATTGATGAAATTTGGGACGATTATCCAAAATTAAATCACTACGAAGTTCGATCCTACCTGGCAAAATTCCTATTCATCGGTGACGATATATTTAAAATCGTCGACGATCTTTCCGGCGGAGAAAAGGCACGACTTGCACTGCTGAAGATAATGCTCAAGGGATCCAACTTGCTGCTCCTTGACGAACCGACCAACCATTTGGATATAGACTCTAAATCCGCCCTTGAAGATGCACTTTTAGACTACGAAGGAACAATTGTATCCATCAGCCACGACAGATACTTTTTAAACTCCCTGTGCGATAAAATCCTCGTGATGAAACAAGACGGAATAGATGAGTATCTTGGCAATTACGACTACTATGTGGAAAAAACAAAGGTAAGCGAAGAAGTCCAAGAGGAATTCCTATCCAAAACCGAAATTTACAACCAAAAAAAACAAACTAAAGAAGAGAGAAATCTCGACAGAGAGAAAAAGCGAAAAATACAGGAATTGGAAAATAAAATAAATCAGTTGGAAGAAGAAATAAACTCCATAGACGAAGAACTCACAAAAAATGAAATATACTCCGATATAGATTATGTGCACGAAATCTCCGAAAAAAGAAACCGTCTTAAAGATGAGTTAGATATGTTGTACTTGGACTGGTTTGAATATGAAAATAATTAAATATAAAACCTTTGAATAAGTTGGTATTTTAAGCAAACAGTTAAGAATTACACGCAAAGCAAACCGCTCGAAAATTTCACTGTCCGACGAAATGAATTTACAATTTTTAAGTGACAAGTAAGCTTAATTCTCAATCTGCAAAACTAACTAATCAAAGGTTTTTTTGCATTTATAAAAATTGTAATTAGATTGTACTTTTCTATATTAACAGAGTTATCCACATTATCAATAGCCTTGAATTACACATTATCAATTGAAAATATTTATTCTTATCTTTCAAACAGCTATTTTTAGCCATTCCCATTTAAAAAATTATTCACATTGTAAAAACTGCGTATAACAGCAGTAAATAGCTTATCACCAAAGTTGTTCACATTATCCACATTTATTAACAAATTTTATGTGGACTATTTATATAAATCTGCCTTGAATTCTCAAATCAAAGAAAAACTATCGGTAGGGCGTGGGCGACCGCCCCTACGGATAATGGCTAATTCAAATATTTGGATATGGTTGGCGGACATGGGTGATGGTGATGTGAAAATGGATAATGCAAACGACCAAAGTAGGGGACGATGCCCACATCTTATCGTATTATAATCTAAACTTCACATAAAATCTGAATACAAAAAATAAAAGGGTGGTAAGAGATTAAACAATCTCTCCGCCCTTTTTAATATCAAAACTTATAAAATAAACTTTCCCTCCAGATCAACCCTCCATGTCAAAACAAAAACCGTTATATAGTTGGAATAAATAGTTATATAATATATTTTATCTTACAATGCAACTATAAATCCAACAGAGAATATTTTCTATAACAAAGACCCTGAGTTTCCTCAAGGTCTTTGTTCATTCTGTTATTTATTTTTGTGAATATTTCTGTAGGACTATCCGCTCAGCCGATTATCCCCACAGACTTTGCCGGTTCTCCTTCTTCCACGGGTATGGGTGTTTCCAATTTCTTTTGAAGTTCTTCTTCGGTTATGTTAAAAATATCTATGAAGTAAAATCCTTCAATTTCATTATTGAATTTCACCTTGTATCCGAAATTTTCCGATACAAATCTAAGCGGAACCATAGTTCTGTCGCCGATAATTTGAGCCGGCACATCAAGTGTTATCTTTTCATCGCCAACTATAGCTGTAGTGTTGTCGATTTCAAGAACCATGTTCTTATCGTTGTATTTTGCTCTTACTGTTCTGTTAGTTTCATCCCAAGTTATGTCTTCAGCACCCAATTGTTCAAATAATGCTCTAAAAGGTACTAAAGTTCTGTCTTCTACAATTACGGGTTGTTGGTCGGCAAATACCACTTCTTCCCCGTTATGTCTTACAACTATGAAATTTTCAGGCATTTCAGATAGTCCCGGAATTAGTAGATTCATGTATTCATCCACTGTAAGTTGTTTTACTGATGTGGGCAGTACAACTTTTGCATTGTCATTCTTAATTGTTTGAGATTTCATCTTCATGTCCATTGTCATGAATTCTTTAATGACAAGTTTAAGGTCTACATTTTCAAGCACTTTATCTTCGCCGAATTCTACTTCAGATTTAACCTTTGAGCCTGCAAGAGTAGCCTTTACTTCTTCAGCTCCACTCTTTAATTCTTCTATATTTATTTCCGGAACAGATTCAAAGTCTTTTTCTGATACTTTTATATCCATCTTGCCTAGAATTTCTACCATAAGTCCCTTGGTTTCAGCCCAGTTTGTAATTATTCCGCTGATGATCTTGATTCCGTCATCTGTAAGTTGATCTATAGTTGCTTCGTAGGTGAATTTATTTCCTTCAACTTTCATGTCGTTGGCAACTTGCACACCCTTTAGTGCAGTTTCAAAAAGTTTTGTAACATCTGCTTGAAGTTCTGCAGATTTCATATAGCTCATAGCTTTAGCTGAAATTTGATTAGCTCCTGCAACTCCCATTTCAAGCCCTGTGGGAAGATCTATGTATTCTTCTTCGATTTCATCAAAGGGAGTTTTTTCGCCCATTGCAAAGGATTTAAAAGCATCTTTGTTCATGATTATCTTACCGGTTTCACCGTCTACATACATTTTCAAAGCTATTTCAGAGGGGAACTCCAGTCCTTCCACTTCTCCTGATTCCTTAAGCTTTTTGCTAAATTCGGAAAAATCATAAACTATGTCCATTTGTACTTTTTCGCCTTGTTGCACACCTTTCAGTGTCATAGGCATGTTGAATTTGATTTTTTCTTCACTTTCAGGATCTTGCACTTCCACTTTCACCTCAGCTGAACCCGAAATATCAGAGCCTGCCCATTGTGAAACTTCTCCTGTCTTTGCGATGTAAGCCTTCATATTTGAAGTACATGCAGATAGCGTTAACATCATCGCCAAAGTCAACAGAAGCATTGTTAATTTTTTCTTCATTATCAAATACCTCCTAAAATTTTTATATTTTTATTATATCTTCTATAATTGTCATTTGCAAACAACAGCATAGAAATATAAAGTCTTACCCCTTTATTATCGCATATATTTATTCTTTTATTTATAAATTTTTCATGTTAATTATAAAGAAAATATTAAGATTATGACATATTGAAAAAATTATTGATAATAATCTATCGCAACATCACAAATTTATTTATTGTATTCTCTGTATAAAACATAGTTTTTAACAGCCATGTATGCCTGTGTTTCAATCAATTCTCCGGAGTGTTCCATTGCATGGTCCAATGTCATGGGCTCATTTACAATGTCCAATATCAAGTCAATGCCCTCATTAAGCAATTCCATAGATGATTTGTCCGCCGAACCAACTATTGCTATTACAGGCACGTTATATTTCTTTGCCAGTTTTGCAACCCCCATGGGTGCTTTTCCGAATTTTGATTGACTGTCAATTTTTCCTTCGCCTGTAAATACAATGTCTGAATTTTTTATTGACTTCTCAATTTTTATCAGTTCAAGGATTTTATTAATTCCACTATGAGTTTGTGCATTTGTAAAGGCTCTTAAACTTGCACCTATTCCTCCTGCAGCTCCGCTTCCAGCATAATCCATGATTTCTTTATTAAATATCTTTTCCAATAAAGTTCCGTAGTTATGCATCCACGAATCAATTTCCTTTAAATCTTCTCTTTTTATTCCCTTTTGCGGTCCGTAAACATATGTAGCTCCTTCAGGACCGCAAAGCGGATTTATAACATCAGATAGCAAATGTATTTTTACTTCCTTTAATCTATCATCCAGCTTATTAATTTTAATCTCTTTTAAATCTTTCAGTCCGATAATTCCATCATCTATTTCATTTCCCTGCCCATCTAAAAATTCTGCACCCAGTGCTTTGGCGAGTCCGACACCTCCGTCATTTACCGCCGATCCGCCTAGACCTATGTATATTTCTTTGGAACCTGAATCCATTGCCTTTAAAATCATCTGTCCCAGTCCGAAACTGGTTGCAGCCATAGGGTTCAGATTGTTTTTGTCCAACTTGTTCAATCCTAGGGGGGAGGCTGTTTCCAATATGGCTTTATCATCATCCAATAAACCCAGCTCCGCTTCCGTGCTATTCATAAATACATCACAGACTTCAAATTTTTTAATTTCCCCTTTTAAAGCACTTGTAACTGCACTTACAGTTCCCTCGCCGCCATCCGCTATGGCAAATTTTTTTATATTGAATTCACAACCTGTTTTCAGAATGCCGGACTCAATATAATTTGCCACTTCCAATGAGGATAGAGAGCCCTTATATGAGTCTGAAGCTATGGTTATATTGTATTTCTTCATTTCAACCTCCATGTTTATCCGCCGATATTTGCAAATTATTAAAAATATAGAGCACTTTCCAATTCCGTTAGTGCTCCATCTTTTAAAGAGAATTTTTGTTAAATTTGTTATTTCTGTATTATCCTTCGTAAAAGTTTGCATATCTTTCCAGTTCAGCTTCTATTTCATCGAGGCTTGCAAGCAATCTATCTACATAATCTCCTGTGTATTGAGATAGATGTCCCGTGCTTTGCGATGTTTCATAGATGTAGACAAGTTCATTGGCATTCATTGAAGCATCCTCCATCATTCTAAATAAATTGATGTAGTAATTGAAGTCAACTACAGTTTCAGGCTGCTTGCCGTCGGGTCTGTATACTTGCACTGTTATGGTTTTTTTCAATTCCCACAGTTTATTTTTGTACCCTGTATATTTTTCATAATCTAAATTTTTCAAATCTGCTTTGAATTTCAGCGATTCCTCTTTCAGTCCCTCTGTCAAATCTTCAACAAAAGATTTTAACTTTTGGTATTCCGCTCTGCGTTCTTCCTTAAATTGGTCTTCACTAAGTGCTTCTTTGTAGGATTTTTCAATATTTAAGATTATATTTTTATTTACGTAATCATAATCTACGAAAAAATCCAAAACTTTGGATAAATCCCTCAGCTTCACATAATTTCTGTCATCGATATTATAACCTTTTAACTGACTGTCCTTGCCGTCAAAATTTATAAACACTTCTTTTTCCAATACTTTTTCAGGTGTTGCAGGCAGATTGAACATAATGGAATCATTCTTTGTATATCCTTCCACTTCGCCTCCTTTTTCTATGTATACCTTGTCTTCCTCTGCTAAATAATCAAGGCTTATATAAGACTTACCTCCATTCATTAAATTCCATTCAATCGCCCTTAGAGAAAAATAATTTTCTCCATCTATATTGTATCCGAACAACCTGTCATCTGCATAATATTTCATTTCCGGCAGAATAACCATTTTTTGATCACTTTTCACAACATTTTGCGCAAAAATACTTCCACTCATTAAAAATACCAATATTAGCGATAAACTCAACACTTTAAATCTTTTCATAATAATCACCTTCTGTTTAATTATCAAAAAAGACCAACTTAAAAGTTAGTCTTTTAAATTTATCATATTCAATTTTATTTTATCATAGTTTTTATATTATAACACAAGAGTTTTTACCTTTAGCATTTAGCTACTTTTCAATTATCAGCTATGATATTTTCATTCCTCAAAAGGACAAAATCCTCACTTTTCATTGGAATCACCTTCCTAGATAACAATACTTCGACTCGATTCTATTTTCATGGGAATCACCTCTGTTTTCTATATTAATATTCTACCCCGTTAATTACATATTAAACAATATTTGTAAAATATTTTAGTTAATATTATAATTATTAAAATAGGAGGGTGAAATGAAAGGCGTAAATAAAAAACTTGCACTTATTTTTACTATATCGGCAATTGTTCCGATATTTTTTCAAATTATTTTTAGAAATCAAAGTAACGTGGACAATGTGATCTTTTACATAGTTCTATGGGTGATGGTCAATTATTTGTTCTTGGGAACCGTCGTAGATATGTTCAAAAACTACTACATAATCTTCACATTAAAAGGCATAAAGATAAATGCACTTCCCTATGTCATAAACATATTTCTATACGTATTGTTCGTGGTTTTTGCCAACGGATACTTCGTACAACAACTCTACATTCCAGACAATGCAGTTCTCAATTCTCTGGTATCTGTGCAAGTATCACTGGTTATACTCTTCGGTTTTCTGATCAACTTGTACTTGGGAGCATTTCCACAATCTCAGGAAAAAGAAAACTCTTTAGTGTACACAATTTCAAAGAAAAATTCCTTTAAACACGGCAAAGACAAGTACGGAACAGTTGTGGGAAGCTTTGACGACGGCATGGTATTGGGCACGATGATTGTATTCTTTAACGATATCACCAGTATATATTCCAACAAGAAAAAAGATGCTCTGACCATAAAAGCAAAGGGTGCTGTAAAAAATTTCTTGATCTCCGTAGAAACACAAAGGAGCAAAGATAAACTCATCTCCATAATAAATGATGCTCTTGTCGAAAATAAATTGGACAATAAAAAAGTCAACATCTCATGATGTTTAAAATTTTAAGAGATGATGACATTTAATTTTATAGTTAAAAACACCCTTACCCCGGCGTAGTCGGGGTTTTTCTAATGTGACCTAAATAATATGTATGACAGCCCTGCCTGACAAAATAAATTCAATATCGAATATATATAGGGCGGACATGGATATCCGCCCTACAGGAAATTATAAAATTTCCATAAAATTATTCTTTTTTATATTTTAGTGCAAATACACTATAAATTTATATTCTAAATCCCTGTTTTCTCAAAACTTCCACTACTTTGCTGTCTCGATTGGAAATTAAATCGTAAAACTTGGACAGTTGATTGGTAAAGGTGTCCGATCTTCTGTTCTCGTCTCTGGTATCATAGTAATTATGCATTTCCGCATCTAAATCCTTTAATTCATCCAAATAGTTGTCAAAGGACTTGTACTCGTTTTCAAAGCATCTGTGTTCCATGCTCATCTTGGGCTTGAGTTGAGGTTCTTGGTCGGGATATCCCACGCCCATGCCTATTACCGGAAAAGTGTACTTAGGCAGCTTCAAAATCTCTATTAGTCTTTCGTAGTCCTTGATCACAGACCCTAAATACACAACGCCCAATCCTAAACTCTCAGCGGCAATGCTCAAGCTTTGTGCTCCTATAACCGAGTCTGTAAAACCCTGAATCAGCATTTCTATGCTGGGATCCTTCAGATCTTTGTAGCCCTTTTCCTCTGCAACTCTTCTCCCTCTGTAGATATCCGCTACAAATATAAATAATTCAGGCACATCAGCCACATATTCTTGTCCTGCTATCTTAGTTATTTCATCCTTGAGTCTTTGATCGGTGACGTGGATAATGGTGGATTCTTGAAGTCCCAATGAACTTGGCGATCTTCTATAGGCTTGCAAAAGTGCTTTAAGTTCCTCTATCTTTATCCTTTCCTTTTTAAATTTCCTAACGGTCTTGTGTTCTTCAAATAATTTCAATGTTTCGTTCAAAATATCACCTCTAAATTATTTATTCTCCGGAAAGATAAACTTCCACTTTTTCCTTGATAATATCTATTTTCACGGGCAATTCCGGTCCCTCTTCACCATCTATATCTGTTTTGACTGTGCCCTCTGATGAACTTATCCTTATATGTTTTGCCACGAAATTCTCCGCATTTTCATTCTTTTCCGCTTCACCTTCGATGGCGCTCTTTGCCGCCGACACTCTGTCCAAAAGTCCCTCGCTCTTTAAAATCAACACATTTGCCCTTCCATTGGACATGGATTTGTTCTCCGATGTGAATTCCAAACCTCCTATCCTGTTGGACAAGCTTACAAGTAGATGATCCACATGACCTTCATAGGAGCCTGCGTCCGTTTCCACCTTTAAATTATAATATTTATTTTCCGTCAATTTTTCAATTGATTTTGCAACATAAGTAAACATTCCGAACTTTTCCTTTTCCTCCGATGAAACCTCATGAACCGCTTCCGAAACTGAGCCTATGCTCACAAACAGAGAAAAACATCTCCCGTTACATACACCTACGTCGATTTTTTTAGTCTTGTGGAAGTTCAGTTCTGTCAATGCTTCTTCTTTATCCTGTGGTATACCCAGGTGCTTGGACAGAAGATTGCCTGTTCCGCCCGGGATTATCGCCAGCTTGGGTAAGTATTCCTCACTATAAATGCCTTGGATTACTTCATTGACCGTACCGTCTCCTCCCACTGAGCAAATCGCCTCATATCTCTCCCTTGCCGCTGTTTGTGCAAACTCCGCCGTATCTCCCGCTTTTTCCGTAAATCTGCTGTCCACCTCGTCGAAATGTTCCTTGAATCTTTGTTCTAAAATACTTTTCAAATCCTCAGACTTTTGATCTCCTGAATTAGGATTTATAATTAACATTATCTTCTTCACATCTATTATCCTCCTTTGAACATTCTTTATTTATATACCCAATCAACTACCTTTATTCCGTTGAGCAATTTATAATATTTTAAAATTTTTATATTGATCCATTCTAATTGTGGTATCATTAAAATAGATTTATTTTGTATATGAAGAAAGGTGAAAAAAATGATTAAACCACGCAAGGCTATATTGAACGTAACCCCCTATGTCCCGGGAAAACCATCAGAACAAGTCAAAGCCGAATTCAACCTTGAAGAAGTAGTAAAGCTGGCATCAAACGAAAATCCCATCGGAACAAGCCAGAGGGTAATAGACGCCCTTACTGAATACATCAAAACCGGAGTGAACATCTATCCCGACGGAAGCTCCATAGAAATCAGAAAACAGATCGCAGAACACTTCGATTTAAAACCCGATAATATCCTCATGTCAAACGGTGCTGACGATGCTCTGGGTGTAATCGCTCAAACTTTTCTTACAGAGGGAGATGAAGTTCTCATTTCAGAATATTCCTTTGCAAGATACGGTGACAACTCAAAAATAATGGGCGCCACAATTAGAGAAATACCTATGAAGGACTTTAGATTTAATCTTGAGGCCATGAAGGAAGCAATAAACGAAAATACCAAGCTAATCTGGATCTGCAACCCCAACAACCCTACCGGGACAATGCTCACCGAAGACGAAGTAATTCCCTTCATTGAAAGCGTCCCCGAAGACATACTAATAGTCTATGATGCAGCCTACGGCGAATACGTAACTTCGGATAAATATCCCAAGGACAGCATTCACTTCTTCCAAAGATACCCCAACGTTTTGACTGTCAAGACTTTTTCAAAAATATACGGACTTGCAGGATTGAGAGTGGGATATGTCGTGTCAACCCCGGAGATCAACGATCTTTTAAACAGAACGAGACAACCCTTCAACTGTAACGTACTCTCACAACTGGCAGCAGGAGTAGCCCTCGAAGATGAAGACTTCATTAAAAAAGTCTACGAAGTAAACAAAGAAGGTAAAAAATATCTCTACGAACTATTTGATGAATTAAAACTGCCCTACGTAGAAAGCGAAGCAAATCATATTTTCTTCGAAACACCCGGAATCCCTTCACAAGACCTGTTCCAAGCCCTTGAAAAGGAAGGTGTAATAGTCAGACCTCAAAAAAATTCCTATACAAGACTCACCATAGGAACAATGGAAGAAAATAAATTCTTTGCTGAAAAGCTCAAAAAAGTTTTAATTGAACTTAAATAATTTATTAAAAATTTAAATTTCCATTACAAAAACGACCCCGCAATTTATATCTCGGAGTCGTTTTTTAATACAAACAAATTTTATAATTGGTAAAACTCAATGGCATTTCCAGACAGTATGGCTTCGATTTCATGTTCATCCAGTCCGGAAGTTCTAATATATTCCACTGCCCTTTGATATTTTTGATCTTGAAAATAGGGAAAATCCGATCCCAGCATAAGTTTTTGAAACCCATAGGTATTAACAGAGGATATCAGGGAATCTTTATTGAAATTAGCCGTATCAAATACGAAATTTTCCCTCAACGTTTGCTGAGGGCTTCTATTAAAGGAATGCCAATCCTCGTAATTATCTTCTATTCTCGTCATCAAAAAGGGCAGTGCTCCTCCCAAGTGTGAAATATGAAAAACAATATCAGGATATCTTGCCGGAATATCCCTCTTTAGAAGTTGTAAAGTCGCAACCATAGCCTCCAAAGGGGCTCCAACTACCCATTCCAAGCTGAAATCATTGACCATGGGACTTAAAGTGCCGCAACCCGTTGGATGAATATATATTCTACCATGATATTCATTTAAAACCTTAAAAAATTCCTCAAACCTTTCATCACCGATACTTATTTCATCCTGCACAAGTGTAGGAACTGCAATCCCGATGAAATTTTCGTCTTGCAATATCTCTACAGCTTGACGAATCGCCAAATCCATATAAGGTAGAGAAACCGCTCCGTAGGCTCTGAATTTTTCGGGATATTTTTGCACCAACATTTTGTACAGTTCATTTATCATATGAGCGGCACGACCTGCTTCTTCTTCGTCCCCCCACTGAGGAGATTGAGAAGTGGCGGAAAGTATCTGCATTTTCACGCCTGCACTTTCCATATTCATAAATCTGTGTCTTAAATCCTCATCACTTTCACTCTGCCTGATGTTTTTAGCCACATCTGTTCCCTTAGAACCCAAACGCTTTAATAAATCCTAGTATTCTTCGCTCCAAAGATGAGCGTGAGTATCAATGTATTTAACCATAATTGCCTCCTTAATCCTTTGCTATATAAAATATATCCATTTTTATCTTCTATGTAAAAATAATACAATAGATCCGGCTACAATTTTCGCAGATAAAATATAAAAATGAGAGTATTCTTTATACAAAAAGGCACACATATATGTGCGCCTTCCCGTTAAATATCAATTTTGATTTGAATTGCGACTGTCATTTCAATCTCGGGCTGATTGTTTTTATAAAAATCAAATTCTGTTTTGAAAATACATATATAGCAAATTTAATTTTTATTTATCTTTTCAACTATTTCATCTATTCCGAACAAGTCCTGTTCGCCACTCTTCATATTTTTCAAGGTGTATTTTTCCGATTTGACTTCATCTTCTCCCAAGACTATGGTATAGGGGATATCCAAGGCATCGGCATACTTGAATTTCTTGCCCAGTTTGCTTTCTTCAGTATATACTATGCACTTGACTCCTTTTTTTCTCAGTTGAGAAACCAGTTTTATGCCTTCACGCACATATTGGTCCATGGGTATGACTATAAGATCCACAAGACTTTGTTTTTCAGCTTTGACTATGTTTGCCTGGGTTAGTTGATAGTACAGTCTTGAAAGTCCTATGGACAATCCCACGCCGGGAAGTGTCCTCTCTGTGTAGTAGCTTGCCAAGTTTTCATATCTGCCTCCTGAACAGACAGATCCGATCTCGGGATAATTATCTAAAATCGTTTCATAGACTGTACCAGTGTAGTAGTCCAGTCCTCTGGCTATCTTCAAATCCACTGCGTAATTGGATTCCGGTATGTCGTAATCTCTAATGTATTCTATTACAGTTTTCAGTTCTTTAAAACCTTCTTTGAATATTTCATCTTCTATGCCAAGCTCTTCCAATTTTGCAAATATTTCATCATTTGTTCCTTCTATGGATATGAAATTCAGGATTTTATTTGCATTTTCTTCACTTATGCCGGCCTCCATCAACTCTTGAAGCACGCTCGCCTTTCCGATTTTGTCGATTTTATCCACAGTTCTGAGCACATTTGCCGAGTCTTCTATGCCCAATGACGAGAAGAACCCTTTTAATACCTTTCTGTTGTTGATCTTAACGGCGAATTCATCAAATCCCAAGTCCTTGAAAGTATTGTATATTACCACAGGGAATTCCGCATCATTGGATATATCAAGAGTTTCATTCCCTATGGTGTCAATATCGCATTGATAGAACTCTCTAAATCTGCCTTTTTGAGCTTTTTCTCCTCTGTAGACCTTTCCTATATGATATCTCCTAAAGGGGAAAGACAGGTCGCTGAAATGCTGCACGGTGTATCTTGCAAGAGGAACTGTCAGATCGAATCTCAAAGACATGTCCGTGTCTCCTTTTTGAAATCTGTAGATTTGTTTTTCAGTTTCTCCGCCACCCTTTGCAAGAAGCACCTCGCTCCTTTCGATGACTGGTGTATCGATGGGCAAAAATCCGTGATTTTCAAAATTTTTTCTTATTGTGTCCATCATTTCATTAAAAAGTATTTGATCCTTCGGCAACAGCTCCATAAATCCGGGAAGCGTTGACGGTTTTACAATTTCGCTCATTTTGATTCCTCCCAATTTTTGAATAAGATTATTTTATCACATAAATATACTTTATTGTAGTTACTTGCTAAATTTTCTGCTTTTTATATACTCCACAGCCAAGGTATAAAGCGGCACGCTGTATAGGTAAAAGGCAAATAATATGGCGGATTTATCCGCTTTCAGCGTGGCGATGGGCACAGCTGCAGCTATTGACCATGGTATCATACCTGATATGAGTATTGAGGAATTCTCAATGTATATGGCGAGTCTTTGATCATCTGTTATGCCCTTGCACAACTGGTAGTTAAGCACAGTGGCAAGAGATTGGTTACAGGCTATCATGCTGGTTATAATACCCGTGATAAGCACTGCAAAGAATTCAAATGTTCTCTTTGACAACTCGTATATGGCCGACTTTATATTTTTCAAAAGTCCCGTACCCTCAAATATTCCCGAATAAGTGGAAGCTATAATGATGATTATGGACACATTTATCATGGATACTATGCCTCCACCCTTGAACAGTGAATTTATGTATTCGTTGTCAGATTTGTATCCTAAGACGGCAAATTGCAATATTTTTCCCACCGTTAAATCCTGTGCAAAGTATGACAGCACCATGGCACAGATTATGGACACGGTCATAGTCTTCTTCACGTCTACCTTGAACAGAGACATCACCACTATTATCAGTGCCGGAAGTATCATCACGGTTTCCAAGTTGAAATGCTGCCTAAGCATATTGATGGTCTTGTAATCAACTTCCGTCGACAGAAAATTCAATCCTATGACATAGTAAAATACAACGGTCAAGATTGTCGGTACTATGGTATTCTTGTACATGATTTTCAAATTTTTAAAAAGATTTGTGCCACTGATTTCGCTCACCAACAGCGCCGATGTTGACATTGGTGAAACTCTGTCTCCATAAAAAATTCCGCTTAACACCGCTCCTGCAACAACGGTGTCGTCTATGCCCATTGCCCTTGCCATGGATATGCATATGACGCCCATGGTTGCGGCTGTGCCGAAAGATGTTCCTATGAGCACGGACAGAAGCGAGCAGAGCAAGAAAGTGGCGGGTATGAACAGTTGCGGAGTGATAAAGGCTGAGCCTTTAACTATTATGTAGGCTATGGTTCCCGAGGATTTCCAAGTGGCGGTAATCATACCTATGAGCATAAATACCTTTAAAATATTGGTCATCTGCAAAAATCCCCCATAGGCCATCTTTGCCAATTGGGGAATTTTATGTCCCTTTTTTATTCCATAGAAACAAAATATGCACAGACCTAACAAAAGTGCATAAATCACGCTGTATCCCATCAACACGAAGTAGAGCAGTATCAATGAAAACAGTGCAATCACCATTAACTCAAACATTTCTTAACCTTTAACTTCGAAACTCTTGACATATAAATTTTCCTCGGGTTCTTGCAAGAGTTTGGAAGCTGTTTTTTTGAATTTATTCACATCACCCGATACGTAGAAGCTGATTTTTTGATCTTCTTCGCCGGATTCTATTCTAAGTCCCTCCACCATTCTCTTGAGGTCCTTGGATATGGATTTTGCAGGGTCGATAATCTTGACATTTCTACCGCTTTTCGCCAAGGCTTTTTGAAGATTTTTCTTAGTGAAGGAAAGATGAGTACAGCCGAGCAATATGGTGTCGTAATCAAAATCTTCAAATTCTTTTAAATATGTGCTCAGAAGTTCGTAACCTTCTTCATCTTCTCCTCTGCCCGCTTCGACTATGTTGACCAGGTCAGAGCAACCCCTTATCCTCACATCTGCCTTTGAATCCACTTTTTTAATAGCTCTTTGGAAAGCATCGCTCTTTGCCGTAGCATTGGTGGCAAATATCAATATATTTTTATTGTATGTGACCATTACACTGTCCAGTGCGGCGGACCCTATCACCGCCAGTGTCGGAAAGTCGAAGATCCTCTTGATTTCATCTATGCAATAACTTGCAGATGTATTGCAAGCCAGCACTGCCGCCTTTACATTCAATTCCTTTAATTTTTCAAAACATTCTATGGTGTAAGCTGTTATATCGCTTACGTCCCTTTCGCCGTAGGGCATTCTAGCAGTATCTGCGAGATATATAAAATCTTCTGTTGGAAAGGATTTTTGAAGTTCTCGCAAAATACCCAGTCCCCCGACTCCACTATCAAATATTTCTATAGGTCTCTTATCTGAAAAATTCATAACATCGCTCCTATTTAATACGATAACTTAAATAATCAACCAATATTATTTTACCAAAGTATAGGTTAAAAAAATAGTGCTTTGACTTTTTATTAATTTACAAAAGATTTTTTGGGTATAAAAGCATAAAGCGTGGTGATATTATGATCTATTTATTTGGAGGGAGATCCGGTTCCGGAAAAACAACTCAAGCCAATATTTTAAAAGAACGACCCGGATTTTACAAGATAACCACCTACACAACTCGCGGCAAGAGAACCGGTGAAGTTGATGGTGTTGACTACCATTTTATCTCCAGGGAAGATTTTTTGAATTTAAAAAAGGATAATTTTTTCATAGGTGTCGCCGAATTTGCCGGAAATTATTACGGGATATCGAAAAAAAAATTGGAAAAATATGCAGACAGTTCCAAAAATGTAATATTGGTGTTGGAGCTGGAAGGCATAAAGGAAATAAAAAGAAATTTCAAAAATGCAATATGCATTTATCTGTACCTGAGCGAAAAAGATATGGTGGAGAGAATGAAATCAAGAGGTGACAGTCCGGAAAAAATCAAGGACAGGCTGGCAAATTTGCAGGACTTTACTCCCTACTCCGACTACATAATAGATGCTTCAAAAAGCGTGGAAGAAATTGCAGAAGAAATAAAAGATATAGTGGATAAAACCTCTTGAGTTTATTTAAAAAATACTTCCAATTCAAGGCGTTATATTAGAATCGATTATCAACTGAAGCAGGTATTTTAACCGCTCACCGACTAAAAAAGGGCTTCAAATTAGGAGCGGTCAGATAGGGATTTATAATTCCTGAAAAATTCGGCATAGTCGTT
>CAYFRD010000022.1:0-30628 GCA_964345555.1 uncultured Peptoniphilus sp.
GTTTACGTGGGGTTTGGTTCTTTCAAATTTAGCTTTTGCCATTATAATCCTCCTATTAAAAACTCTTTAGATAAATTATATGTTACAATACAAAACTCTTAAAATCAACGTCTTTGTTGATTGGCTATTTGCATTCATTATACTACTTATTTACAAATTTATCTATTCATATAATGCAATTAAATTCATTTATCATGGTTTATCTTTTCTTTAATCAGGTATATTAATTCTAAGAGGTGATAATTATGAAATATGCACACACTTGTATAAGAGTTGCCGATTTAGATGCATCTATCAAGTTTTATAAAGAGGCTTTTGGTTATGAGGTGACTCGCACTAAGGATTTTCCTGATGCTAAATTCACTTTGGTGTACTTGGCACTTCCGGGAGATAAATCGGAAATTGAACTGACGTATAACTATGGTGAAGGTCCCTATGATTTGGGAAACGGCTATGGTCATGTGGCACTTCTTACTCCAGATTTAAGACAACTGCACGAAAGATTGAAAAAAGAAGGCTATGAGGTGACAGATTTAAAGGGTTTGGAGCCCGGCAAAGAAAGGTTCTTTTTCATTAAAGACCCCGACGGATATAATATAGAAATTGTAATTGATGATTAAAAAATTACTCTGAGGTTTAAAGGAAATCTCAGAGTAATTTCAATTCTTGATTTTTTTGTATGTAAAATTAAATAAATAGTATCTGCAATACACCAAATCTACAACTTCAGATATAGGATAGCAAAGCCATACAAGATTTAAATTGCCGGTAAAAGACAACATGTATGCTACGGGCAAAAGAGCAGCCACCTGTCTGATAATGGATGAATTAAGAGATAACACCCCGTTACCCAAGGCTTGAAAGCTGGCACTGGTGACTATATTGTGCCCCGCAAAAAAGTATGCAAAGGATATTGTTTTTAAAGCCGGTACTCCAATTTCTATCATAGTTTCTGAAGCATTGAATATCATGAGCATATCTTCTGCAAAAAACTGTATTACCACAAATCCCACAATCATTATGACCGTGGCGACCTTTATGGACAGATGTACCGCTTCCAAGACTCGTTCCTTGTTTCTGGCACCGTAATTATAAGCGATTATAGGCACCACCGCATTATTAAGTCCAAATACAGGCAAAAATATAAAGGATCTCAGTTTGAAATAAGCTCCCAAAGCTGCAACCGCAGTGGATGAAAATCCGCTGAGTATTATATTCATAAAATATATTGTGATGGAAGTTATACCTATGAGAATAAAGCTGGGCAGTCCCACTCTGTATATCTCCCTTATCACTTTAAAATCAGTTTTAAAACTTTTTATCTCCACATCTTTGTTGAATTTATAATTTAAAAATAAACTCAATATTGATGCTGATATTTGTGCAATGACAGTTGCAACAGCAGCACCCTTTATCCCCATTGCTGGCACTCCGAGATATCCGAATATCAAAATCGGATCCAAAGCTATATTTATCACAACACCAAATATTTGAGTTATCATAGTATAAATTGTCTTGCCAGTCGATTGAAGAATTCTTTCCACAGTTATTTGAATAAAAGTACCCACGGAAAAAATAGTGACCGTGGATATATAATCTACGCCGTAGGAGATTATTCTCGGATCATCAGTCTGTGTCTTAAAAAATATTTCAGACAAAAAAATTCCGAACACAAGAAATAGCAAGTAATGAAAAACCGCCAGTATTAATCCGTTTTCAGCGGCTTTATTTGCGGTTTCAAACTTCTTCTGTCCAAGCGATCTTGAAAGGAGAGCATTTATTCCCACAGCAGTCCCGACAGCAAGTCCCGTGATCATGTATTGGACGGGAAAAGCTAAAGATACCGCCGCAAAGGCATCTTCATTTATATGAGAAACAAAATAAGAATCAACTATGTTGTACAAAGCTTGCACCAACATCGATATCATTATAGGTATGGACATTTCAAAAAGCAACCTGTTTATTTTTTTAGTTCCCATTTTGTTCTCTTGCAAATTAAAGCACCTCTTCCGGTTAAAACATAACTCAAATTCAATTATACCTCTTTATCAAGAGCATAGCAATATGCTATAATATTTATGTATTAATGAGGTGATAACTATAAATACATATACGAAAAGCAAGAGAAAAACCCTTTCCAGCAAAGCATACAACTATATAAAAGAAAAAATTGTTTCCGGCGAATTAAAAGACGGAGATATCATCACCGAAAAAAACATCGGCGAAGCTCTGAACATGAGCAGAACCCCCGTCAAAAGAGCCATCACTCAACTCGAATCGGAGTCCTATTTAAAGTCCATGGACGGCATAGGCACCAGAGTGATCGGACTTTCTAAAAAAGACTTAGAAGACATATATGAAGTGAGAACTGATTTAGAAGCATTGGCCCTTAAAGATTCAATTAAAAATATCAAAATAGAAAACATAGAAAAAATCAAAACCAAACTGGAAAAAATCAAAAAATCCTATGATGAAGACAAAAATCCCGAACCGGAAATTTTAGCGGAAGTTGACGAAGATTTTCATAGCTTGATTACTAAAAACACAATTAACGACTATGTTAAAAATCTAATGAACACAATTAATTCAAAAATAGAAAGATACACCGTCGCAGCATATAAATGGACAAACACCGGAGAAGAAGCCACAAGACAACACTTGGAAATACTAAAGGAATTGGAAAAAGGCAATTATGAAGTAGCAAATAAATATTTAAAAGACCACTTAAGCTGGTCTTTGGATATCTTGAATGAAGCCCTACTAAACAAAAAAGACTGACTTACAAAAAATGTATTCAGTCTTTTTATTATGAAACAACAAAATTCTTATTTAGTCAAATAATCTATAAACTTCTGAGTAGAAGGCATCTCAGATTTCTTGCTGCAAAAAACTTTTATCATGCGTTTGGCATTGGCATCATCTATTTTATAAAACACCAACTCATCCGTTGGAGATTCATACTTCACTATACTGTCCCTTGTGAATATGATTCCTCTACCCTGTTTTGCAAGAGCATAGGAAGTTTGGTATTGGTCCATGTACATCAAAATATTGGGATAAAACCCCGCATTTTTGCACATATTTAGCCCACGGGTATACATATCATTTCCCCTCTTTAAAAAAAGAAAAGGTTCCTTTGAAAAATACGACAAACTCGCAGCCGGGTATTTATCCGAAAGATAATCTCCCTTTTCTACATCCTCAAAACTCAATCCGTATTCCCTTAACTTATCATTGACCTTAAAATCTCTTGGAACCGCCAGCACAATATTTTCTTCAATCCAATCATATATCTTAAACTTATCCTTATTTATATCATCAACAGTTATCCCGACATCGGCGAACCCTGAATTTACACACTCCTCAAACTCATTTGCGTTGACCTCTACCAACTTTACCGAGGTCTCAGGATTAGATCCTTTAAAAATCTTTATGAGCTCAGGCATAACATGAAAACAAAAGAAAGTCGAACAGCACACATACACCGAATTCTTAGAACTTTCGGAAATAGCATCTAAATGTCTCTTAGTTTCATCCTCTATCTTCATGACCTTTTCCAAAGCTTTAATATAATATTCTCCCGCAGGAGTTAACTTAATCGGGGAAGTGCTTCTGTCAAAAAGAATGACATTTAATTTATCTTCCACCTTTTTAACTATATTGCTAAGAGCAGGCTGAGTGATATAAAGTGACTTTGCAGCCTTTGAAAAACTTTTCTTCCTATAAATTTCGTAAATATATTCACTGTACTGAAACATGCTTTTCCCTTCTTTACAAGCATTTATATATAAATTAAGAACTATTCGCAGTTTAATGATTAACTTTAAATCTCCGTATTTGATTTATCTATCAAAATCCTATTACTATTCCGCCTTTATCTGCATATCCTGAAGACAGCCCTTTTGTGTGAATTATTATTATGTCTTTGAAGTTGTACAGTTTCATGACTTTTTCCTTGAAGAATTTAGCTTTTTCAAGTCCTGCTACATGGGAGATGAATAGAACTCTTTCTTCCATGTTATCACAGATATTTCCGAGGGCATTTGCAAGTTTAGAAAGGGATCTGGTGAATCCTCTGTTCATTTCAAATAGTGTAATTTCTCCATCGACACCTTCCATTATGGGTCTGATGTTTAAAATGTTGGCAATTAGTCCTGTCGTTTTCTTGATTCTTCCGTTTTTTATTAAGTTTTCAAGGCTTTCCAATATGAAAAAGGTCTTGTTATCATCTATAGCTTTGCTTATTTTTTCAACTACTTTGTTAAAGTTATCTTCTTCTTCAAGTATTTTCACCAGTTTATATACTACTGATGTCTGTCCGGCACTGGCGGATTTGGAATCTACTATGTAGATGTTTTTGTCCGGAAATTCTTTTTTGAACTCTTCTTCGGCAACTTTTGCGCTGTTGTAGGAGCCTGAGAGTTTTTGTGATATTGTCACTACGAATATATTGTCTTCCTGCGCTTCTTTAAATGCGCTCAAGTATTCAAAGGGTGATGGGCAGGCTGTTTTTATAGGATTCTTGCTTGCTACCATGGCATCTATGAGTTCTCCGACGTTCAAATAATCATCGTCTACGAATTCCTTTGATTCTACTGTTATTTTAAAGGGCACGTAAGATAAGTCGATTTTTTCCTGCATTTCTTTTGTCAGGTCACATGATGTATCTGAAATAATTTTATACTTCATGGATACCTCCTTAATTAAGTCTTTCTTCAATATATTGAGCGAGGTCTTGAGCGTATTTGTTCAGTACTTCTTCGTCCTCTCCCTCTAACATTACTCTTACCTTGTTTTCCGTTCCGGAGGGTCTTATGACGACTCTACCTTTGCCGTCAAATTTTCTCTCTATTTTTTCAATTTTTTCTCTGATATCGTCAAATTCCATGTACTTGTTTTTCAGGTCATTTCTCACATTTGAATTTACCAAAACCTGCGGATAGGTCTTCATCAATGCGTTGAGTTCCGATAGTTTTTTGCCTGTAGCTTTCATGACTTCCAGAAGATGAAGTCCTGTGGCGAGTCCGTCTCCGGTGGTGTTGTATTCTAAAAATATTATGTGACCCGACTGTTCTCCGCCAAGCACATAGCCATTTTTGATCATCTCTTCCAATACGTATCTGTCGCCCACTTTGGTGTGAACCAAATTCACTCCTATGCTGTCCAAATATCTTGTAAGTCCTATGTTTGACATCACTGTTCCAACCACTGTATTGCCTTTGAGCTTGTCTTCTTTCTTCAAGTTCATTGCACATATGGCAAGCATGTGATCTCCGTCCACTATATTGCCTTTTTCATCTACTGCTATGATTCTGTCGGCATCTCCGTCGAAGCTCATGCCCATGTCTGCTTTTTCGTTCTTTACAAATTCGCAAATTAAATCAGGATTTGTGGAGCCGCAGTTGTCATTTATATTTTTGCCGTCGGGTCGGTTATTTATAACAGCTACTTCCGCTCCCATGGATCTTAAAAGAGGTTCGGCAATTTCAAATAGAGCTCCATTACCTGTATCTATGGCGATTTTCATGCCGCTCAAGTCCAATTTTGTCAAATCTTTCAGATAATTTGCATATCTGTCTTTTAAATTCTTTGATTGTGTCAGTCTGCCCAGTTCATCTCCTGTGACGGTCTTGTACAGCTTTGTATCTGAAAATATATATTGTTCTATTCTATCTTCCACCTCATCGGGAAGTTTATATCCTTCGCTGGAGAAGAATTTTATTCCGTTGTATTCAAAGGGATTATGTGATGCCGAGATCACAACTCCTGCAAGATAATCTCCCGTCCTGGTAAGATATGCCACAGCCGGTGTGGGTACTATTCCTGCAAGTTCTACATCAATTCCTATGGACATCAATCCGCTGGCAAGAGCCGACTCCAACAAATCGCCGGAAAATCTCGTATCTCTTCCTATGAGAATCTTTCCTCTTTTTTCCTTTGTAAGCACATAACCTGCAGCTCTTCCAACCTTATATGCAAGTTCGGGAGTAAGTTCAAGATTTGCTATTCCCCTTATCCCGTCCGTTCCGAATAATTTTCCCATTCTATCACCTGAATTTCCTGTTTATTATATCTAAAAGTATTTTCCTGTCATTTAGTTTAGGATCGTCAAGCACTGTTTCATTTGCGTACTTGAGTATTTCACCTATTATTTTTCCTTCTTTAAATCCCAAAGCAATTATATCCTTGCCATTTATGCACAAGTAATTTTTCTCTTTTATAGCTTTGTCTTCCTCTATAATCTCATTGATTCTATTTAAATTATATTCCAGATCTTTGATATCTCTATCTACGGAAGTACATGCCCTGTCCGCCATTAACAAATCATATAAATCGAAGATGTTTTCAAAACCTACTCTTCGTATCTGTTTTCTAAGTGCCCTGTCAGTGAACTGTCCGTCCACTTTCATATGCTCACTTATCAATAGGTGAACTTTATCTATGATTTTATTTGAATACTTGTACTCCCTCAATATATTTGTCGCCATATCCGCACCTATTTCATCATGTCCGAAAAAATGACCAATCCCGTTTTCATCTACGGATAATGTCCATGGTTTGGCTATGTCGTGAAAAAGTGCTGCAAGTCTTACTTCCAACACCTTATCCGTACTGTCCGCAACGCATTTTATATGGTCAAAGAGCGTCTTTATGTGGTAGGGTGTCTTTTGATTATAACCCACGGTTCTTTTCAAATCTTTAAAAATTATTTCGAGAAGTCCCAACTCCTCCATCAAATCCAAGGAAACGGAAGGTTTATCGGACAGCATTATGCTATTAAATTCAACTTGAATTCTCTCCTTGGCTATCTCCTTTAAAAGATGAGCTTTTTCCTTTATTGCATCTTTGAGTTCATCATCCATGGTAAAACCCAGCGTGCCGCAAAATCTCACAGCTCTCATAATTCGAAGGGCATCCTCTTCTATTCTCTCCCTGGCATTACCCACGGATCTGATAATCTTACTCTCTAAATCCCGTCTTCCTCCGTAGAGATCTACTAAGTTGCCCTCCATGTCCATCGCCATGGCATTTACTGTGAAATCACGCCTTGCCAAATCATCTTCTATATTTTTTGTAAAGACCAGTTTCTCCGGTTTTCTATGATTTCTGTAAGGACCTTCCAGTCGAAAGGTGGTCACTTCCACTTCGTAACCTTTGTACTTTATGGCGATAGTTCCGAAATCACGTCCCGCTTCATGAAGGATATTGTTTTTGAAAATAAGACACACTTCATCAGGTGTCGCATCAGTAGCCACATCGAAATCATGAGGATTTTTGCCCAATAAATAATCTCTCAACGCTCCACCCACTAAAAAGGCTCTATAATTGAATTTTTTTAAAATCTCAAGTATCTCTATAATCTCAATTGGCATATTGTCACCTTGTATAGTAAATTATATCATATTAAAGGAAACAGATACCACAAAACATTAGCTTTTCTGTGCATAAAATCTCTTACTATGGTATAATTACTTGGAATAGGAGGTACATATGAAAAGACATTTATTAATTGTATTGATGTCCTTGACTTTGATATTGAACGCTTGCGGAAAAAATCAAAACCAAGAACAATCCACCGAAAAAGACACCGCCGACAAGGGAACCGTCACCGTACTGGACGATGAAGGTGCTCAAAGCGACGTAGGAGAAAACTCCGGAAATACCACTGAAGAACCCGGCTCTGAAAATGAAATTACAAACAACGAACTGCCGGAGGAAGATGCAAATCCGGTCACAGATAAAGAAACTCTCAACAACCTCATTGAAAACTCCGACTACATATCACGAGTCAGAATTCAAATGAGCCCCGAAAACAACACGACCTCTACATTTATAGAAGACTACAGGGGAGATCTTTCTTCCATCGAATTGACTCTTCCGAAAACTCTACTGGCAAACAGAGAATACATCATCTTCTACTTAGATGGCGCTGAAGGAAAAATTGAACCCACAAGAGGAGAAGAATCCTTCATCGAAATTGGAAGCGACAACGACGCAACCCTTGAATACATTGAAGAAATTTTTAACACTACGAAAACTCCCTCCATGGAGAATAATTAAAAATTCAAGTGAAAGGATGAAAAAATGAAAAAGTTTTTAAGCACAATGCTTCTTTTGCTGCTGCTCCTTAACACTACAGGCGTATATGCTGCAAAGGACATAACCATAACCTTAAACGGCAAAGAAATACAGACAGATGTAAAACCCTATATAAAAGACGCCAGGACACTGGTACCCATCAGATTTATATCTGAAGCTCTGGACTACGATGTGGAATGGGACGAGGCTGCAAGAAAAGTAACTATTAAAAATGATAGCAAGAAAATAGAACTTACTATCGACAAAAAGGATGTATTAATCGATGACGATATAGTAGTTACAAATGATGTCGCTCCTGAAATCACAGGCGACAGAACTTTTGTACCCGTGAGATTTATAGCGGAAAACTTCGGAGTAAAAGTGGATTGGGATCCTGCAAACTACGTAGTCATATTGGAAAAGGAAACCTTGGACAGCTACGCTCAATCGATGAAAGACCTTGCGGAAGAATTCCAAAAGGAACTTACACTCCTCAGGCAATACTACTTCCAAGACGCTTCAAAATACTCTGCAAATGAACTTCTCGCAAAGTTTGAAACGGCAAAGTCCAACATAAACGGAATAATCAGCAAAATTGAATCCATGGGAGCAAGTACAAAGTACGCAAAATCCTATGAATTCTTAAAAGAAGCTGTAAATATTGGCAAGGACATGATGGCGAAGTACAACGATGCCTTGCTTAGTGCAAATCAAGATGCAGCTAAACAAGTCATTGATTTGCAAACAAGACTGGCAATTAAAATAAGTGAATTCAAATCTGCATTAGATTCTGAATCAAAGGGACTTCAATACGTTGAAAACAAAGATATAAAAAGTTTCAACGACGCAGATAAAAAAGACGGATTGCTTCAAGACCAAACTATTCAAAATCTGTTGGACCAATTACAATAATATATTATGGAAAAAGCACGGATATCCGTGCTTTTTCCATAATATTTGTTGATAAATATAAGCAACTTTAAAAAAACTTTAGTCTTCTAAGTTTTTCCACTATTAAGTCTCCCATTTCTTCGCAACTGACATATTCGCCATCAGTCAGATCAGAAGTGCAATAACCTTCATCCAACGTCTGTTCCACTGAACGCTCTATTTTCGATGCGATTTTTTCTTCTCCTAAACTGTTGCGCACAAGTTCCGCAACGGAGAGTATGGTTCCGAGAGGATTTGCTAAATTTTTACCGGCTATGTCCGGTGCCGATCCGTGAATAGGTTCATAGAGCCAAGGACCTTCCCCTGCACTTATTGAAGGCAAAAGTCCTATGGAGCCTGTGATTTGACTCATTTCGTCCGACAGTATATCTCCGAAAATATTATTTGTGAGAATCACGTCAAAATCCCTCGGTCTTTTGATTAACTGCATGGATGCATTGTCCACATACATGAAATCCAGTTTTACATCTTCGTATTCCCTTGCAATTTCCTTTACGACTTCTCTCCACAATTTAGAAGAGTCCAGTACGTTTGCTTTGTCCACAAGGGTGAGGTGTCTTTTTCTCATGCGCGCTTGCCTGAAAGCTATATGCGATATTCTTGAAATCTCTCTTTCATCATAATGTTCAACATCGTAGGCGAATCTAACTCCTTCCCTCTCTCCGGTTTCCCTTTTACCGAAGTAAATTCCGCCGGTCAGTTCTCTGACTATCATAACGTCTGTTCCCGATACTATTTCCTTCTTTATGGGAGAATGGTGTATCAGACTTTCTCTCATCTTTGCCGGTCGCAAATTGGCATAAGTTCCCAGAACTTTTCTCATGGCGAGAAGTCCTTTTTCCGGACGCATTTCAGGTTCTATATCATCCCACTTGGGTCCTCCAACAGCTCCCAAAAGCACCGCGTCGCTTTTTAGGCATTTTTCTTTAGTCTCTTCGGGGAAAGGAATGCCATACTTGTCTATTGCATCTCCTCCGATATATGCTTTTTCTATGTTGAGTTGAATTTTTTCTTCATCTGAGATGTATTTGAATATCTTCTCCGCCTGTTTTATTATTTCCGGACCTATTCCGTCGCCCGGCAGTATGGTTATTTTTTTCATATGCTGTGCTCTCTTTCGTAGTTTTCAATTTCATCTTCATATTCTAAAATTTCATCTATGGAGTCCTGCCCTTTCAGAAGTTTTTCACGAAAGGCCTTTTCTATTTCAAATTTATATTTTTTGCCGCCAGCTTCTATGGTGCTGTTTTCCAGATCAACTGTTATTTTTTCTTCCATTCCCAGATTCGCCAGTTCCGCTCTTGATTTTTCGTCTAAGGTTATAGGCAAATTTAAGTTGTTTATCCAGTTCATATAAAATATTGGTGAATATCCTCCTGCAATAACCACTCTGAATCCATAATCCTGAAGCGCCCATACAGCATGCTCTCTGCTGGAACCGCATCCGAAATTGTCTCCTGCTATTAGTATTTGCGCCTTTTTGTCCTTGTGCTTATTCAATGGAAATTCATCTATGGCTTTACCGCTTTCGTCGTATCGCCATGGATAAAAAACCACATCTCCGAAGCCTGTCCTCTTGGTTGTTTTCAAAAAGTTTTTGGGAATAAGGATGTCTGTGTCGATGTTGTCCCTCAATATTGAAATTGCCGTGCTCTTTACTTTATCCAGTTTCATGCTCTCACCTTTCCTTCCACTGCCGCCTTAATAGCTGTATAAGGGCTTGTCAGATGCGTTATAGAGCCTGCTCCCTGTCTGCCTTCGAAGTTTCTGTTGGATGTTGATATGCAATGTTTACCTTTCTCTATTCTGTCTTCATTCATCGCCAGACAGTAGGAGCATCCGGCTTCTCTAAATTCACAGCCCGCTTCTGTAAACACTCTGTCATATCCCATATCTTTACATTTTCTTTTTACTTCAGTAGATCCGGGTACAACTATGCATTTAACCCCTGCTGCAATTTTTTTGTCCTCTAAATATTCCGCTGCAATTTTCAAATCTTCAAATCTTCCGTTGGTGCAGGATCCTATGAATACCACATCCACAGGTATGTCCTGTGCTGTATCGCCCGGTTTTAATCCTGTGTAGTTATATGCATTTTTGTATTCTTCACTGTCACTTTTCGGCACTTGCCCATCTATATCCATAACCATGGAGGGATTTGTGCCCCATGTAATTTGAGGCTTCAGTCGGCTTACATCCAAGATTATTACTTCATCATAATCAGTCTCTGAATCTGTCTTCAATTTTTTCCATCTTTCCACCGCTTTTCCGAATTCCTCGTCCGCCGGAGCAAATTCTTTACCTTTTAAATATTCAAATGTGGTACTGTCCGGCGCTATAAGTCCGAATTTTGCTCCGCCCTCTATAGCCATGTTACAAATAGTGAGTCTGGCTTCCATGGACAGTTTTCCCACAGTATCGCCGAAGAATTCCACAGCATATCCTGAACCGAATCCCGTGCCCTTCATTCCGATTAATTTCAGTATTATGTCCTTTGAATATACTCCTTGAGGAAGTTCACCCGTTATTTTCACTCCCATTTGTTTTGGCATTTTTTGCCAAAGACTTTGAGTTGCAAAGACCTGTTCAACTTCACTGGTACCTATACCGAAGGCTATTGCTCCAAAAGCTCCGTGTGTTGCAGTGTGGCTGTCACCGCATACTATGGTCTTACCGGGCTGTGTAAGTCCTCTTTCAGGTCCCATCATGTGAACTATTGCGTTTTTTTCGCTGTCCATGTCGTATAGCTCTATACCGAATTCTTCGGTGTTTTTTTCAAGAGCTTCCAATTGTTCTCTGCCCAAGTCGTCTTCTATATATTCTCTATGTTCTTTTATTGTGGGTGTGTTGTGGTCCATTGTAGCAAAGGTCAAGTCCGGTCTTCTCACCTTTCTGTTTTTTTGTTTTAAGGCTTCAAAGGCTTGAGGTGTGGTCACCTCATGAATTAAGTGAAGATCGATGTATAGGAGGTCCTTGTCGTCCTTGCTCACAATTACGTGTTCCTTCCAAATTTTTTCAAAAATTGTGCTCATTCTTCCCTTGCTCCTCCCATTTTAAATCTGTTTATTCCGTTTATATATGCCAAAATACTACTCTTTATTATATCCGTACTGGCTCCTCTTCCTTGTACTTCTCTGTCACCTTTTTTAAGCACCACATGAGTTAATCCTATGGCATCTTTGCCCTGTGTAACAGCTTCGATGGTGAAGGATTTCAGCTTTACATATTCCTTGACAATTTTTCCGACACAGTCAAAAGCAGCATCTATGGGACCGTCGCCGCTTCCCACCTCTTCTATTTCCTCACCTTGATAATGTAGTTTAATCACAGTCTTAGCCTGTTTTCCGTTGCTGGTAAAGGCTGTGTAATCAACAAATTTATATCCTCCTTCGATTTCGGCATATCCGCCGATTAACAACGCTTCCAAATCTTCGTCGTAGATTTCTTTCTTTAAATCTGCCAGGTTTTTGAATTTTTCAAATAGTGTTTGCAATTCCTTGTCACTTATCTCGTAACCCAACTCTTCAAATTTTTGTGCAAGAGCGTGCTTGCCTGAGTGTTTTCCAAGCACCAGTGCCGTCTTTGCAAATCCGACGGATTCGGGTGTCATGATCTCATAGGTTGCTCTGTTCTTCATCACTCCATGTTGATGAATGCCTGCTTCATGAGCAAAGGCGTTCTTTCCAACTATGGCTTTATTAGGCGCCATTTTAACTCCCGTTATATGTGTCAAAAGTTTAGATGTTCTTGCGATCTCCTTGGTTTTTATATTAGTATCGGCACCGTATTCGTCTCCTCTGGTTTTAAGTGCCATGACTATTTCTTCCATGGCTGCGTTGCCGGCTCTTTCACCTATTCCGTTAACCGTGCATTCCACTTGAGTTGCTCCGGCTCTTATGGCTGCTAGGGAATTTGCCACTGCAAGTCCTAAATCATCATGGCAATGAACAGATACAACTACATTTTCTATGCCCTTTGTATTTTCCATAACTCCCTTTATCAAATCGTAGTATTCAAAGGGAGTGGTATATCCCACAGTGTCAGGAATATTCACCGTAGTTGCTCCCGCCTCTATAACTCCCTCCAGCATTCTATACATGAATTGCGGATCGGTCCTTGTTGCATCTTCGCATGAGAATTCTATATCGTTAAAGAAATTTTTTGCATACTTCACAGCATCTACTGCTTGGGCATAGGCTTCATCCTTGGTCAGCTCCAATTTGTATTTTAAATGAATATCACTTGTCGCCAAGAATATATGAATTCTTGAATGCTTTGCATTCTTCAAAGCTTCATACGCCTTATTTATGTCGCTCTTCACACTTCTTGCAAGACTTGTCACCACTGTGTTTTGAAGTTCATCTGCAATTAACTTCACTGATTCAAAATCTCCCTTGGACGCCGCGGCGAATCCGGCTTCAATGACATCCACTCCAAGCCTTTCCAACTGCCTTGCCAATTGAATTTTTTCCGTTATATTCATGGAACATCCCGGTGCCTGTTCTCCATCTCTAAGTGTAGTATCAAAAATTTTAATTTGCATTTTACCCTCCATATCTTTTTCTTCCTCTTTTCTTTTTTGTACAAAAAAACGCCCCTGAAAAGGGACGTTATAAACGCGGTACCACCCAAGTTAAGCTAGTGCTTCACTCTCAAGTTCTATAATGGGAACGACTCATTTCACACTACTTGTTTCATGCGAACTGTTCAAGCGTGAGTTGCAAAATTCCTTCACGAGTTCTTCCACCAACCGAACCCTCTCTTTTGTGAACATAAATTTTACGCTCGCTTTCACAACGTTTTATTTTGTATCTTTTTTAATTAAATTACATGAGAGTATACTACATTATTCTGCAAAAGTAAACAATATTTTTGTAAATTTTTTCTTTATTTTCCAAAAAGTTTTAAATTTGGATTGAAAAAGTCCTCTATAAATCTTCTTTCATTCTTCATTATAGTGTATAATATTCTTAGTTTAATTAGTATCAGGAGGTAATTATGAAATATTTAGTTTGCGTCAAGCGCGTACCTAAGTTTCCCAATAAAATAAAGCTTGATCCCGTTACGAACAATTTAATCAGAGAGGGCTCCATCTCCGTTATAAATCCGGCAGATTTAAACGCTTTGAACTTTGCCCTTAAACTCAGAGAACAAACGGGCGGCACTGTGACCACTTTGACCATGGGCTCTCCCGGTGCTGTGAAAGGCGTAAAGGAATGCATAGCTAGAGGAGCTGATAATGCCTATGTAGTATCAGACGGCAAGTTCAGAGGAGCGGACACCCTGGCAACTTCCTACACTTTGGCAAAGGCTGCACAATTTTTGGGAGGTTTTGATGTCATATTCACAGGTGCTCAAACCACAGACGGCGATACAGGACAAGTGGGTCCCGAAATTGCCGAACGTTTAGGTATCAATCAAGTCACATACATAAAAGATGTGAATTACGAAGATGGAGGTTTCATCGCTCTTAGAAGTTTATTAAAGGGCACAGAAAAACAAAGAGTAAAGACTCCAATTTTATTCTCTGTATTAAGAGACTCCAACAAGGTAGCTCCTGCACGAAAATCCAAAATTGAAGAATTAAGCGACGATGTCGTAGGAGTTTTATCCGGTGAAGATATAGGGGTGGACTATTCAAGAGTCGGCTCTGACGGTTCAGCTACAGATGTTGTGAAAGTATTTCAATACGATGAAAAGGCGAAGGGATCCTTTGTAAAAGGAGAAACCGATGAACAGATAGACGCCTTGATCAAAATACTGGACAGCAATAACTTTATATAGGTAGGTGTATTATGTACAATGATATAATGGTAGTATGTTTCGTTGAAAATGGTGAAATATCATCAACCGCTGCGGAAATTCTCGGCAGAGCACGTTATCTTGCAGACAAATTATCCCAAGATGTCTTAGCTCTTTTAATAAGTGATGACATCGATAAGGTCGCAGAAGAAGTCATAGGCTACGGTGCGGACAAAGTTATAAAAGCAGAAGATCCAAATCTCAAAAACTACAGAACTCTCACCTTTACAAAGGTGCTGGATAAAGCCATAGATGAATTTAAACCTTTTGCCGTATTGATTCCTGCTTCCAGAAATGGAAGGGACTTGGGCGGAAGAATATCTGCAAGGAGAAATATTGGACTTGTGGCTGATTGCAGCGATATAGAAGTAGACGAGAAAAAACAGGACATAAAGTGGATAAGACCTACCTTTGACGGCCAACTGTTCTCCGACATAAGGATAAACACTTTCCCGAAAATAGGCACCATAGGAGACAGTGTGTTTAAATCTCCCGCTTATGACTCGTCGAGAAAAGGCGAAATAATAGACTTCCCAGTGGAAATAACACAGGATGATCTGCTCACGGAAATATTGGGTATGATCAAAAAAATCGGCTCCGACAAGGATGTTTCTCAAGCGTCAATAGTAGTTGCAGGTGGTCTTGGTCTTAAAGAACCGAACAATCTGTATATAGTTAAAGACTTGGCGGAAGTTTTAGGCGCGGCGGTCTCAGGTTCAAAACCACTTGCCGATCAACTTTGGATACCTCAGGACAGCTTTGTAGGTATGTCGGGACTTAAAATAAAACCCAAGCTCTACATAGCAGTGGGTATTTCAGGCTCGGCTCAACATCTCCAAGGTATGAGAGACAGCGGATTTATAATCGCAATAAACAACGACCCCGAAGCTCCCATATTCAAAGAAGCACATTGCTGCGTAGTTGCCGATCTGTTCGACATAGTTCCAAAGTTGACTGAGAAAATAAAAGAAATTAAAGGTCTTTAATTTAATTAATTAAGTCGTTAATGGGTATATTAGAAATAACACATTATTGAAAGGAGAGTTTTCTATGAAAGTTATATTCCATATTGTAGAAGTAAACAAATGGGATGACACAATGTCCAATATCAGAGACCTGGTATCGAGAGTCCCCGAAGCAAAAATAGAAATAGTAGTTATGAGTAAGGCAGCGTCACTTTTTGGCAGATATGTAGGTATGGACTTCGAAGGAGTTCTTGGAAATCCCAATGTCAAATGGGTCATTGGCAAAAAGGGCATGAAAGATAACAACATCACAAAAGAAATGCTCCCCAATTATGTTAGGATAGAACCCTCGGTAATTTTACACATAGTTGAACTTCAAAACAACGGTTACGCTTACATCAGATTATAATTTTATAATAAGTCCAAATCATAACCACCAGCTAAGCTGGTGGTTTGTTCTGCCCCTATAAGGGGCTGTTACCGGCAGCACTTATCGTGCTTTGAATATTCTTTCTCTTGCACCTTTTTTACAGTTGGTGCTAAAGCACCTTTCTTATTACTTTTGTTTACCGGCTGACCCGTAAACGGATCTATAAATTCTTTTATGCTTATTTGATCTGCTATATAATCTTCTTTCAATTGGTTTTTTATATATTCTTCTATTTTCTTTGCATTTTTTCCTGCTGTATCTACATAATATCCTCTACACCAAAAATGTCTATTCCCATATTTGTATTTTAGGTTTGCATGTCTATCAAATATTATTAAACTGCTTTTGCCTTTCAAGTATCCCATTATTTGAGAAATGCTGTACTTTGATGGTATTTCCAACAACATATGGATATGATCTGGACAACATTCTGCTTCTATTATTTTTATTTCTTTTCTTTCACATAATTCTCGCAATATTTTTCCTATGTCTTGTTTTATTTTTCCGTATATTATTTGCCTTCTATATTTTGGTGCAAATACTATGTGATACTTACAATTCCACTTTGTGTGTGATAAACTATTATTATCCATTTTGGATACCTCCTTGATATTTTGTGTTGCCGATAACTCAACTATTGTATCATAGGGGGTTCTTTTATTGCTTGAAGCTAAAGCTTTTTATTCCTACCACCAGCATAGCTGGTGGTTTTGTCATGATAAATCGAACAAATATAACCCCTGAGCCGAATTCGGTATCAGGGGTTTTAATGTTTTCTATAAATTTTAAATTCTTATTCATTTCTTATGGCATCAAGGGCAGATAATTTCATCGCTCTACGTGCCGGGAAATATCCTGCCAAAAGACCTACCGCCGTTGAGAAAAACAACGCTATAAATATCAACCAGAGAGGTATATAAGATATTTTAGGATCTGCCAATGCTTCCATTCCCATTCTGGATGCAATAAATCCCTTGGCTAAAAAGTTAAAAAGTGTAGATAGAATCAATGACAAGAGTACTCCCACTATTCCTCCGAAGAGTCCTATGAATGCCGCCTCAGTCAAAAACAATTTTCTTATATCCCTTATGGATGCTCCTATTACCTTCATGACCCCTATTTCCTTGGTGCGTTCATAAATTGCCATTATCATGGTATTGGTAATACCTATGGCGGCTACTAAAAAGGATACTGCCGATATGGCTCCGAATACTGCCTGTATTACCAGTATGGTTTTATTTTCACTTTCCAGAATTTCCGCATACATATTCGATGCGTTGTAGCCCATGTCCTTCAAAGTCTGTTGAACTTCCTTTACATTCTGTATGTCGTCAACCTTTACTTTTATCAGATTGTATTCCTTAGGTTCCTTGAAGTTTTTTTGAGATTTTTTCATAAGTTCGAGAAAATACTTTTCAGGAATGTAAATGGTATTATAACTCATCCAGTCATTGGGATTTTCGACCAAAGCACCCTTTACCTTTATTCTCTCGCTGAAATTAACCGGTTCTTCAATTGAACGTCCGTAACTCATTTCGGAACCATGATATTGAATACTCACCAAATCTATTTTGCTCTTCATGGCATCTACTTTATTGGACGTGTCGACAGCGTATCTTTTTTCATCCCTAAAGTTCTTTGCAACTCCGCCGCCAAAGACTATTACGTTATCATCGGAGCCGCTGAGCAACGAACCTTTTTCAATTTTAAAATCAAAGCTCTCCATTGTTTTGGGCGGTATGGCGATGATGCTGACACCGTTGGTGAGCCTTCCGCTTTTAAGATTTGCATACCCTTCATATATAGGCATTACATCTTCAACATGTGCAACCTTCAATGCTTCTGCCACCGCCAATTTATTCAGCGTTTTCTCCTTAGTAGGCTTACTCGTTTCGGGACTCATTCCATAACCGTATCCCTTTCTCAGATCAAGCACTGTCAAATCCCCCATGGAAGAGTACATCTGCGTGTTTATTCTCTGGAATCCGAAACCTATGGAGAGCATAACTATTATGGATGTGGTGCCTATTATAACTCCTAACACTGTCAAAAATGTCCTCAGTTTTCTCGCCTTTAAGTTTCTGATCGCCATATCTATTAAATCTGAAAATTTCATTATAAATTCAAATCCTCTTCATCAGATTTCTTTTTTCTTTTTCTGTAGATTATCACCGTTGCCGCTATGAGCACTCCAAGTGCCGGCACTATTAAAAGCAATGGATTGAATCCGGATTTTTCAGGAGGCATTTCTTCCATGGGCATATCCATCATTATTTCAGTTGTTTCAAATTCGTATTCTCTCACTTCCGATGCCTTTTGTCCAGTGGAATCCTCGTAACTGAAAGTTATGCTGAATTTATTCTTTCCTTCCTTTTCAGGTGTCACCGAAACGGAAAATTGTTCGGAGCTTCCCGGAGAAAAATTGCCCTTGTACATTGTGGGCGTGTCGAATTTCATCCCATCTCCGCTTATCTTCACCATTACATTGTAAAGCACCGCCTTTCCCGTGTTGAAATAATCCACGGTCACAGGGTTTTCCTGTCCCACAAAGAATTCACCTTGAGGAATTATATCGCCCACTTCCAGTTTCGCCTTTTGAATTATGGGCACACCTATTTGTTCAGTAGCTTCATATTTGTTTGCCTTTGCATCTTCGTATTCAAAATTCGCCACAACTGTATAGGTCTTAGCTGCCGTATCGGGTACCGTGGTTAAGGTTATTTCCTTCTCCACTCTTTGTCCCGGTTTTATTTCATTTACATAAAAAGTATTGGAACTTCCCACCGGTGTAAATACCGAAGCTGTAGAACCTCCCCCGGAACTTTGCGTCGAAGATGAGGAGTTGTCCCCCGAATTTGATACAGATTCCTTTATGTCCGATGTTAAAAATATCTTTATATTTCTAACCGATTTCGTAGCATTGGTATTATACAGTGTCAAATGCATATTAAAGGGTTCTCCCGCTTCAATTATCTCGGGAGCAAAGGAGTATTCCTCTATTATAAGTTTAGGTATTGGTGATTGATCTTTTGCATTGGGATCTGCAGGCTTGGGCGCCTTTACAAACACTCCCACTATCTGCGTTATTTCCACAGGTGTTTCACCGTTTTCGTCAATGTAGGAAACTTTCAAATCCACGGGATAATTGCCTGTTTCAGCTGCTACACTGGCAATGAAATCAAATTTGTAGTGGTATGATTTTCCGGCTTCCATTAAGTCCGTCTTAACTGTGGATACGGATTTTGATGCAAGATTAGCAGCATTTTGCGACATTGCCGTGACAGTTACATTCTTGATATTTTTTTTAGACTTGTTCACTACGTCAAAGGATATGCTTGCACTTTGATTTCTGCTTATGGTTCCTGTGGGGAAGCTTATGTTTGCAAATTCCAACAAAGCTTTTTCTGTGGCAGTCTTCTTTATATCTATAGAGAATCCATAAGAACCTTCCTTTGGTGCTTTAGTTTCCTCTCCTTCTCCCACAAAACTATACTTCAGCGTCAGCATATAGCTTCCCGCAGGTGTAGTAGGAAAAGTCTTAAGATCAAAGAATACAGGTTTATCTTCTCCAGGTGCAAGACTTGTTATATCCGCAGTGGAAAGTCCCTTTGCAACTGTCACCTTTCCGTTTTCCAATCCTTCTACAGATAATTTTATATTTTTAGCTACAGCATCTCCTGTATTTTTTACATTAAATGCTGCAGTAAAGGCTTTCCCCGCCTCTACTTCTCCCTGCCACATTCTTGCTTCCTGTGTTATTTCCAAGGCGGGATTGACAGGCTTTGCCGGTTTTTCCGGAGCTTCTACTCTCACATATATGGTTTCTGTCTGTTCATGAAGTCCATTTGCTTCATCATAATACCTTAATTTTATTTGTATTGGCACTGTCTTTGTGGTGAAGTCCGCATCGGTTCTTATATAAAAACTTCCATATCCCGATTTTTCACTGTTTAATTCTGTATTTTGAAATATATATCCGTTATCCTGTATGTATGCTTTATCGGGATTGTCTATGTATGCCTGTGCTGATACCTTTGATACGTATTCCGGCGAAAAATTCTTCACTTCCACAGGTATTTGTGTCGAATATCCTTCACCTATAGTGACGGTTTGCGGTGCTACTACATCCAATTTTATTGGTGAAGTTACACCTGGATTTCCTTCTGCACAAACTGTACTTAAACTGTTAAATGACAATAATATTGCTAATAATATACTTAAAACTTTCTTCATTTCTTTCTCCTATTTGATTATGGACTCTCTGTCTTCCATCCCTATTATCTGTCCGTCTTTCATATTTATAATCACATCAGCATAGACAGATGTTTCAACGTCGTGAGTCACTATGATTAGAGTCTGATTGTGCGTTCTGGCCATGGAGCAAATCAATCTCATTACCTCGTCGGAGGTTCTGCTGTCCAGGTTGCCTGTGGGTTCATCGGCAAATACTATGGGTGGATTGCTGACAAAGGCTCTGGCTATTGACACTCTCTGTTGCTGACCGCCGCTCATCTCGTTGGGCTTGTGATGAAGTCTGTCGCCCAGACCCACCTTTTCTAAAATAATCTTCGCCATTTCACTTCTTTCTTTCCTCGACATTCCTCTAAACGCCAAACTCAAACTTACATTTTCCAAAGCGTTTAAAGTCTGTATCAAGTTGTAAGATTGAAAGACAAAGCCGACGTTGAGCTGCCTGAATTTCGTAATGCGTTCTTCATCAAGCTTTACTATATTTATTCCGCCTATTATTATCTCACCGCCGTTGGGTTTTTCAAGACCTGCCAGGGCATTTAACAACGTGGATTTTCCTGACCCCGATGTACCCAACACGCAAACTATCTGTCCCTTTTCTATATTCAGCGACACGTCGTTGAGTGCATAAACCTTTTCTTTGCCCATTTTATATATTTTGCTCAAATGCTTAACTTCAATAAATGACATATCTACCTCCATTTTTAGTATAACAAATTTATAATACTTTTAGAGCGTTATCACTTTGTTTTTATTAAACTTAATATTTGTCATTTTTTATTAATATTTTCCTTTATATATAAAAAAGCCATCTGAGTTTAAACTCAAATGACTTTTTTATTTGTCAATCAATATTTTCTTCATGAAATGCAAGCATATCTTCAAATATCTCCCACATTTCATCAACAGTTTTTCTGTCGAGAGATGAAAAGGGTATGATGTTGGATCTGTTTTCCATCTTCAATGACTTTGCAATTTTAGACAGATTTTGCTGATACTTTCCTCTTGAAATTTTGTCGGACTTAGTTGCTATGACTATGCCCGAGAATCCCGCCTCTCTTATAAATTCATACATTTGCACATCCTGTTCTGTGGGTTCGTGTCTTATGTCTACGAGGAGTATTACTTCAACAAGATTTTGCCTTACATGAAGATATTCGTTTATGGATGTGGCCCAGGAATTTTTTTCTTTTTTGGATACTTTTGCATAACCGTATCCCGGCAAATCCACCAACCTTAAATCATCATTTACTCTGTAAAAGTTCACCGTCCTTGTCTTGCCGGGAGTGGAAGATGTCCTTGCGATGTTTTTTCTGTTTAACATGGCATTTATGAAGGAAGATTTGCCGACATTTGATCGCCCTGCAAAGGCAAGTTCTTTTAAATTTTCCTCGGGATATTGTTTTTCGCTTACTGCCACTTTTTCAAGTTCAACTTTTTTTATCTTCATAGTAACTCCTTGAGGGCGAGTTTTGCCACTTCTTTTACGTCTTTTACATAGTGGATTTCCAAGTTTTCAATTACATTTTCTTCTATTTCTTTGATGTCTTTTTTATTTTCATAGGGAACTATCACTCTTTTTATTCCCATTCTTCCTGCTGCGAGAAGTTTTTCCTTGAGTCCGCCTATTGCCATGACTCTACCACGCAGAGTTATCTCTCCTGTCATTGCTACATCGTGGTAAACTTTTCTTTTGGTCAATGCAGACAGCACACTGGTTATCATGGTTACTCCTGCAGAAGGACCGTCCTTGGGCACCGCTCCCTCGGGAACATGTATGTGAATATCGTACTTGCTTCTGAATTCAGGATCGACTTTGTAATATTCGGCATTGCCGGCTATATAGGAAATTGCAGCCATGGCGGATTCTTTCATTACATCGCCCAGTTGTCCTGTCAATTGGATTTTGCCCGAACCTTGCATGATGGTAGTTTCCACTTCAAGAGTAACTCCTCCTACCTGCGTCCATGCCAGCCCAGTAACTGAACCGATTTTATCGGCGGTATCCAGTGTATCAAAGGTGTACTTCCTTTCTCCAAGGTATTCATTTAAATTCCTCACAGTCACTGATACGGTATCTTTTTTATTTTCTACTATTTCTATGGCAGCTTTTCTTGCAACTTTTGAAATTTGCTTCTCAAGCCCTCGCACGCCCGCCTCTCTGGTGTAGTGATCTATTATATCCTTGATTGCGGTGTCTGTTATCTTGAAAGTGGAAGCTGTCAATCCGTTTTCCTTTCTCTGTTTAGGTAGAAGATGTTTCTTTGCTATGTTGTATTTTTCCTCAGGTGTGTACCCGCTTAAACTTATGACTTCCATTCTGTCAAGCAACGGCTGCGGTATAGTGGCCGTGGTGTTGGCAGTTGCTATAAAAAACACCTTGGACAGATCGAAATTCAGTTCGAGATAGTGATCGGAGAAAGTCTTGTTTTGTTCCGGATCTAAAACTTCAAGAAGTCCACTTGCCGGATCTCCTCTATAATTGTTTCCCACCTTATCTATTTCATCGAAGAGAAATACAGGATTATTCTTACCGGCTTTTTTCATCAGAGTTATAACTCTACCAGGAAGTGCTCCTACATAGGTTCTTCTGTGACCTCTTATCTCAGCCTCATCTGTCACACCTCCCAAGCTCATTCTGACAAATTCCCTTTGAAGTGCCGATGCAATGGAGCTTGCAATGGAAGTCTTTCCTACTCCCGGAGGACCTACAAGGCAAAGTATGGGTCCTTTGGTGTCGGAAGAGAGTTTTCTCACAGCTATAAATTCAAGAATTCTCTCCTTCACTTCCTTCAATCCGTAGTGCTCTTCATTTAATATTTTTCTGGCATTATCGAAATTTATTTCCTCATTGGAACTTTCAAGCCAGGGCAATCCCAGTGTCCAGTCAAGGTAATTGAGTACAACTGTGTATTCAGGAGATGCGGAGTTTACCTTTTGAAGTTTGTTCACTTCTTTTTCCGCCTTTTCTCTGACATAATCTGGCAGCTGTTTTTTCTTTATCTTTTCTTTATATGATGAGATTAAATCCTCTTCTGAATCATCTCCAAGTTCTTCATGTATTACCTTCAATTGTTCTTTGAGATAATATTCTCTTTGAACTTTATTCATATTGGATTTGACCTTTGTATCTATATTTTTTTCAATAGATAGCAGCTCTATTTCTCTCTGCATTATTCCGTGAAACACCAACATCCTGTCATAGGGATCCAGAGTTTCAAGAATTTTTTGAGCTTCTTCCAATTCTAAGTTTATATATGCTGCTGTCGTATCTACCAGTGATGAAGGTGTCGATTGGTCGATGACCGATTGAAGCATACCAGGCATGAGTCTTGAATCAAGTTCTCCGTAATTTTCTATGTCTTCAAGCACCAATCTTTTAGCAGCTGTAATCTCATATGTTTCTTCTGCATCTTCTGACTCTTCATAGTTTGTGATCTGTGCTTCTATATAATCTCCGTCGGTATTTATTTCTTCTATTTTAGCACGATTTATTCCTTCCACGAGCACTCTTACGATTCCTCCGGGAATTTTCAGTATTTGCTTTATTGAGGACATTGTTCCGTATTTAAACAGGTCTTCTTCCTTGGGATCTTGAACATTTGCATCCTTTTGAGCCACCAAAAGTACAAGGGAATTTTGCATTTCAGCAGCTTCTATTGCTGCTATGCTCTTTGCTCTGGCACAGTCAAAATGACTTACCATTCCGGGAAAAATTATCAGATCTCTAAGAGCAATCACCGGCACTTTATTTTTATTATCCATTTTTCACCTGCTATCTGTAAAAATTAAGGCTCATCCCTGTGAATGAGCCCTATGTTAATTATTTTTCAGTATGAGTTTCGGTAGTTTGTTATTTTCCACACTTTCACGTGTGATTATTATCTTTTCTACATCATTTCGTGACGGAATCTCATACATCACATCCATGATAGTCGACTCTATAACCCCTCTTAAACCTCTTGCTCCCGCCTTTTTTTCTATTGCCGATTTTGCGATGTAATCGAGAGCACTCTTATCGAATTCCAGTTCCACGTTATCGTATCTCAAAAGTTCCTGATATTGTTTGACAAGGGCGTTCTTAGGCTTGGTGAGTATTTCTATCAAAGCTTCTTCGTCAAGCTCTTCAAGAGTTACCGTCACAGGCAATCTGCCTATTAATTCGGGAATCAACCCGAATTTTAAAAGGTCCTCCATTTCAACCTTTGTTAAAATATTCTCTCTTTGAGCTTTTTTGTCTATTATTTCCGAACCGAATCCCATGGAATTTTTAGAAATTCTGTTTTCTATTATGGAATCCAACCCGTCAAAGGCTCCGCCGCATATAAACAATATATCCGTGGTATCTACTTGCAAAAATTCTTGGTTGGGATGTTTTCTTCCACCTTGAGGTGGCACGTTGGCAACAGTACCTTCGATTATCTTCAGCAGTGCCTGTTGAACGCCTTCACCGCTTACATCTCTTGTTATGGATACATTCTCGGCTTTGCGTGCGATCTTGTCTATTTCGTCGATGTATATTATCCCTGTTTCTGCTTTTTCTATATCATAGTCGGCCGCTTGAATAAGTTTCAAAATAATGTTTTCCACATCTTCTCCCACATACCCCGCCTCTGTCAAGGTGGTAGCATCTGCTATGGCAAAGGGCACATTTAAAATCTTCGCCAAAGTCTGTGCCAGGAGCGTCTTTCCGCTGCCCGTGGGTCCAATCATGAGTATGTTGGATTTTTGCAATTCAATATCGCTGTTTCTCGCTTTTTTAGATGTTATTCTCTTGTAGTGGTTATATACAGCTACGGCGAGGGATCTCTTGGCCCTTTCCTGTTTTACAACGTAGTCGTCCAACACACTTTTTATTTCTGAGGGTTTTTTGAGTACCAATCCAACGGACTCTTCAAGCTCCGCTCTTTCCTTTTCAAGGATGTCGACACACAGGTCTACACATTCATTGCAAATGTAGACATTAGGTCCTGCAATTAATCTCTTTACCTGATTCTGTGTCTTTCCGCAAAAGGAACATTTTAAAATTTGTTCAGAATCGGACATTTCTCACCTCAATCTCTCTTGGTAATTACTTTGTCGATCAAACCGTATTCCGCAGCTTCATCAGCTGATAAATAATAGTCTCTGTCCGTATCTTTTTTGACTCTTTCAAGGGGTTGTCCCGTTCTTTCGGATAGTATTTTATTTATTCTGTCCCTTACTTCTAGGATTTTTTCTGCGTGAATTTGTATATCCGACGCCTGTCCTTGAGCTCCGCCCAGAGGTTGATGGATCATAATATCGGAGTTGGGTAGAGAGTATCTCTTTCCCTTTGTTCCCGCAGCAAGCAGAAAAGCTCCCATAGATGCGGCAAGCCCTATACACATGGTGGATACGTCACACTTTATATATTGCATTGTGTCATAAATGGCAAATCCAGCACTCACTGATCCTCCGGGACTGTTTATATATATTTGTATGTCCTTTGTAGGATCTTCCGCTTCCAAAAATAGAAGTTGCGCCACAACCAAGTCAGCTGTGATATTATCTATTTCACCGCTTAAAAATATTATTCTTTCCTTCAAAAGTCTTGAGTATATATCGTAAGATCTTTCGCCTCTGTTCGTTTGTTCTACTACCATTGGTACAAGTGCCATGATAATCACCTTATCTTTCTAATTACAATCTTATTCGGATGCTTCAGTTTCTTCCTTTTCTTCAGCTTCTTCCTTGGGTTCGACAAAGGTCGTTTTTCCCATTACATAATCTATAGCCTTTCTGTTGGCAAGATTTTCCTTTAATCCTTCTTTGTTTGCCTTTAGCATGGATTCTTTCATTTCAGCTTTTTTATCTTCTTCTTTGCCGAAATATTGTTCCACGACTCTGTCGGCTTCCGCTTCTACTTCTTCATCGGTTATCTCTATTGCTTGATCCTTTGCAATTTGTTCTATTGCAAGAGCAGTCTTTACTTGTTGCAATGCGTCCGGACGAAGATTATCTCTGAAAGCCTCTACATTTGAACCGATCATGTTGATGTATTGTTCAAGGCTCATTCCTTGCATTTTCAAACTTTGATCAAAGTTGTCCATTTGCATGTCGATTTGACTGTTTACCATTCCTTCGGGAACGTCAACTTCCATGTCTTCGACTATTTTTGCAAGTACCTTGCTTTCTTTTTCAGATTGAGCTCTTTCTTGAAGTTCCTTTTCTCGCTTTTCTTTTGCATCGTTTTTATATTCTTCAACTGTATCAAAATCGGAGATATCCTTTATAAACTCGTCATCAAGTTCGGGAAGTTCTTCATAGGAAATACTGTTTAATTTTATTTCAAATTGTGCATCTTTTCCCTTTAGATCCTCAGATGCGTAATCTTCTGGGAATTTAACATCAATTGTGAATTCTTCTCCCACACCGTGCCCAATTATTTGTTCTTCAAATCCGGGGATAAACGTATTTGAACCCAATTCTAAATCTTGTCCTTGTGCTGTGCCGCCTTCAAATACTTCTCCATCCACACTGCCTTTAAAGTCGATGTTTACCTTGTCTTTTTCCTGAGCTGGTCTGTCATCTACATTTACAATTCTTGCATTCATCTTTCTTTGGCTTTCAAGATCCGCATTTATAAGTTCTTCAGTTACTTCGTATTTTACATCTTCGATTTCAAGATTTTCGTAGTCACCAAGTTTTACTTCAGGTTTTACATCTACGCTGATTTCAACATTTACATCTTGTCCGTGAATTGCCTCTTTTATATCCACTTTGGGTTGATCAACTACTTCAAGATTCATTTCTTCTACAGCTTTTTCATATTTTCCAGGAAGCAGGTCGTTTATTGCATCTTCTAAAAATACATCTTTGCCGTATACATTTTCGATTATTTTCTTAGGTGCTTTGCCCTTTCTGAATCCGGGGATTTGAAAGTACTGTCTGTTTTTCTTAAATACTACTTCCTCTGCCGCCATCATTTCATCAGCCTTTAAAACTATATCAAAAAATACTGTATTATTTTCCTTCTTTTTAATTTCAGTCATTATATCCTCCAAATTAACGCAAAACTGCGAGTTTAGTAATTTATATATTATATCATATAGCCTGTTTTTATTACAATTAAATATCTTGCAGGCTGCTTTTTAAAATGTCAATTTCTTCTTCGGTAAAGGTTATTCCCTTGGACATCTTCACATGATCAGGGTCCCATTCCCTTATGTCGTACTTGGGTTCTCTGCCATTCCAAGATACCATGTTCAGCTCCTTGGTCCATCCGTTTTGTTTCTCTGAGAGAGTGGATATGTGTTTAGTTATTTCAAATTTAAATTCACTCATTTTATTCCACCATTTTCTAATCCGCAAAGGGCATATCAGCAAGCAATTTTTCAAGAGGGTTTTTCACAAAAGCTGCAGCGATTTCTCCCGCCGCCTTGCCTACGGCTTCCTCCGCCGAAATTTCCACCTTGTTTTGTGTGTCTTTTCTGAGAGAATATTCTACTATTCCTTCAGATGCTCTCTTGCCCACTGTTATCCTTATGGGTATGCCTATTAAATCTCTATCGTTGAATTTAACGCCGGCTCTTTCATCTCTGTCATCAAGCAGAACTTCAAATCCTTTTTCTGAAAGAGTTTCGTAAATGCTTTCTGCAAGCTCCACTTGTTCTTCCTTCTTGGGATTCATAAGAGTAACTATTATATGGTATGGTGCCACAGGTATAGGCCACTTGATTCCGAATTCGTCGTAGTTTTGCTCAACTATGGCGCTTACCGATCTGGTGATTCCGACTCCGTACGAACCCATCCATATAACTTGTTCCTTGCCATTTTCATCCAGATATGTCGCTCCTAGACTCTCAGCATACTTTGTACCCAATTGAAAGATATTTCCAACTTCTATTCCTCTGGCAAATTTATATTCTTCGCCAGTTTCTTCTATAATATCTCCCTCTTGAACCATCAGCAGATCATCAACAATTTCTCCTTTGAAATCCCTGCCGTAGTTTGCGTTAATTATGTGGTATTCCGCTTTATTGCCGCCCACAACCAGATTGCTCATCTGAGTAAGAGATTTATCCACGATCATTCTAACATCAAGCCCTATTGGACCTGTATATCCTGGATGTGAACCTATGGCAAGTATGTCTTCATCACTCATCATTTCTATTTGATGTCCCGGTTCTCCCAAGTATCCTTCCAGTTTCGCCATATTCAACTCTCTGTCGCCTGGTATGAACACCAATAGGCTCTTGCCCTTTACAGTCAAATCTATTGCTTTCATACATCTGGACTTGTCAACATTTAAAAATCCGGACAATTCTTCTATGGTCTTGCAGCCCGGTGTGTGCACTTCCTTTAATTCCGCAGGCTCTTCCTTATCCGGTAGTTTGTAAATAACCTTAGCCTTTTCTTCGGTTGCGGCATATTTCCCATTTTCCGAATAGGCTATTACTCCCTCTCCCGTTTCAGCCAAGGCGATGAACTCATGGCTCTTATTGCCGCCCATGGCTCCGCTGTCTCCCTCTACTATTTTATAATCCAACTCCATCCTGTCGAATATCTTTTCATAGGCTTCATACATTTCGTAGTAGGAATTTTGCATTCCTTCAGGATTACGGTCAAAGCTGTATGCGTCCTTCATGGAAAATTCTCTTGTTCTGTTTATTCCAAATCTGGGTCTTTTTTCGTCACGATACTTCGTCTGAATTTGATATAAATTCAAAGGAAGCTGCTTGTAGGACTTTACTTCGTCCTTTATAAGCGTAGTGAAATACTCTTCAGCTGTAGGCCCAAGGCAGAACTCCCTTTCATGCCTGTCTTTCAACTTAAACATTTCCGGGCCGAATTTCTCCCATCTCCCGCTGGCATCCCAAATCTCTCTGGGTTGAATTGCGCTCATCAAAATCTCTTGAGAACCTGCACGATCCATCTCTTCTCTTACAATGTTTTCAACTTTTCTTACAACTCTATACCCCAGAGGCAGATAAGTATATACGCCGCTGGCAGACTTTCTTATAAATGCTCCCCTTAGAAGCAATTTGTGAGATGCTATTTCTGCATCAGCCGGAGCTTCTTTAAGCGTCGGCATATACAATTTCGATAATCTCATATATTCCTCCGTTATTTACAATTTGCGTTACTATTATATATTTAAAACTCACAGCTTTCAAGGTTTTTACAATATTGTTGAACTCTTTAACAAATATTTCTTAAAATACTGTAGCGTTTATGTTAAAATATTAATCTAGAATACAAAAAGAAGGGAGAGTAGTTAAAATGGATGACAGATCCATTGGAATTTTTGATAGCGGCGTCGGCGGACTGAGCGTGCTGAACAGACTGATAAAACTACTTCCGAATGAAAACTACGTATATATAGGCGACACCTTGCGAATGCCCTACGGTGTGAAAAGTGTCGATGTTATAAGAGAATATTCCAAAAAATCCATAGAATTTATATCAGGAGAAAACTTAAAAGCAGCGGTCATAGCCTGCAATACAGTCAGCTCCTGTGCACTTCAAAACCTATATGACAACTTCGATTTTCCCATAATAGACGTCATAACTCCCGGCACAATAGATGCGGCAAGTGTCACAGTGAACGGAAAAATAGCCGTGACAGGAACCAATGCCACAATCAACAGCGGACTGTATGAAAAATACATTCACAGCATAAATCCCGACATTGAAGTGCAATCCATAGCCTTTACGGACTTGGTGCCTGCAATTGAAGGCGGTCACAGCTTAGACAATATCGGCAAAAAAATCATCGAAAAATACTTAAATGATTTCGGTGACTTCGACTACGACACATTGGTCTTCGGCTGTACACACTATCCACTTGCAAAGGCGAACTTCAAAAAAATATTCAACGAAAGAAACAAGAACGTGTTCTTAGTCGATCCGGCACATAACACTGCGCTTAAGCTAAAGGACACATTGGAAAAATTAAACGCCTTATCAGATTTCAAAGAAGGCAGCATAAAATTCTTCACAACATCAGAACCCGAACGATTTAAAAAACTTGCCATAGAACACACAAAAATGAAAAAAGAAAACATAAATCCAATATTGGTAGATCTTGATGCGGAACTTAAAAAAATGAGGTAGAAGTACCTCATTTTTTATATACTTGAATTTACACTCTAAGTGCAACAATAAAATAATGACTCATAGCCTTGGT
>CAYFRD010000023.1:0-16988 GCA_964345555.1 uncultured Peptoniphilus sp.
GCCCATACGGGCGTGTGAGTAGAAATCAATTTTCCCTTTTTTTTCTATGACTGGTATCACGTCACGCCCATACGGGCGTGTGAGTAGAAATAAGAAAGTTACTTGCTTTCATGTTAAATTACCACGTCACGCCCATACGGGCGTGTGAGTAGAAATCTGAAAATTCCACCCTTGTCGTACCAATCTACCGGTCACGCCCATACGGGCGTGTGAGTAGAAATTTGAACTGGTTTTTATAGATATACAGAAAAGCTGGTCACGCCCATACGGGCGTGTGAGTAGAAATGAAACATAAAAGATGCATTTTTATACGTTGTTCTGTCACGCCCATACGGGCGTGTGAGTAGAAATTGTATATTTATTTATATAGGTCTGTAATTCCACGAGTCACGCCCATACGGGCGTGTGAGTAGAAATGGCGGATTGAAAGTTATTAATTGTCGTTCATAAGGTCACGCCCATACGGGCGTGTGAGTAGAAATCCTCTAGTGGGATGGCCTTTTTCCAACAAGTGGGTGTCACGCCCATACGGGCGTGTGAGTAGAAATAATAAAGCTATTTGCCATATAATTATATAAACTAGTCACGCCCATACGGGCGTGTGAGTAGAAATAGAATTGATTTCATTCGTTCAACAGCACTGTTCAGTCACGCCCATACGGGCGTGTGAGTAGAAATCTTTTACCTATTTGTTTTTATTGCTGATAGGGCAAAGAATTTGCATGCTATGAAAAATTTGAGAAACTAAGGATAGACTTTTATTTATTGGTTGCCTATTCAGCATGGCAATAGGCAGTAATGAAAATACAAATGTATTATTAAGGGAATACTGTCTTAAGAAAACAGATCTGGCTAAGACATCTACCGAGGATTTAATCAAAAATTTAATTGAGCTTAATACTAGATCTAGGAAGTGTTTAAATTATCAAAATCCATTTGGTTTATTTATGTACGAACTTAGTTTGATTTAGGTGTCGCAATATTATTTGAAATTCAGCTATTAAAATTTATATTTGGTATTTAAATTTTTCTATATAAGTTTTATGAAATAATAATTGTATTTCCTTTATTGTAAAATTTACATTACTAAACAAATTATTTATATTAAATTTTTAATTTAATTAAAAACATATTAAAAAAACATACTATCTAAAAAGAATTTCTACAAATGACTAATCGAATTAAAAAACTCAAAAAAATTTTGGTTTCAAAGTTCAAATCAAAATGATATATTGCTAATTTTTAGGTTAAAAGCAAGTAGTATTCGGTTTACATACGATGGAGATATAAAAATTTTATACATCGATAAACCGAAAGTTATACACTAAAATAATAAAGATTTTATATAGGAAGCATGGAAAAATTTTTATAGTAATGTTATTATTAATAATAGACAAAATATAAAGTTAATGAGAGCAAATATGCCGATTAAATATTGGAAGTATTTGCCGGAAAGGGGATAAAATAATTATGAAATCATTAAAAGGAACGCAAACAGCACTTAACTTGATGCACGCTTTTGCAGGAGAAACACAAGCAAGATCAAGATACACATACTATGCGGGCACAGCTAAGAAGGAAAAATATCTTCAAATAGCTAATATTTTTGAAGAAACTGCAAAAAATGAACTTGCTCATGCAAAAAGACTTTACAAATTCTTAAATGCAGAACTTGATGGAGAAACTCTAAATGTGAATGCGGATTTCCCCGTACACATGGGAGATACTCTTTCAAACTTAAAAGCGGCAGCGGCAGGAGAAAACGAAGAACACACAGAAATGTATCCTGAATTTGCAAAGATTGCAAAGGAAGAAGGATTTGATGAAATAGCACAAGTATTCATTGAAATCGCTGAAGCTGAAGAAGCTCACGAAAAGAGATACTTAAAATTAGCTAAAAACATAGAAGAAGGAAAAGTATTCAAGAAAGATGAAGTTGTTCTTTGGAAGTGTGGAAACTGCGGATATATCCATGAAGGACAAGAAGCTCCCGTAGTATGCCCGGCATGTGCTCACGGAAGAGAATACTTCGAAGTATTTGTTGAAACTTATTAATTAGAATAAAATTTATTGAAAAGAAGAGTTGAAAAGCTCTTCTTTTTTTATGAAAAAATTTCCGGTTATACCGAGGATTTTCAATAGATTTAATGTTAGAAAACCAAAAAATATCTGAGTTGATATAGTAAAGGTCTGACAACTGTAAAAATATCAATAAGATAACATATATAAATCACACATTCTCGTAAAGATAGACGTCTACAGTACCAGATAGATGTTCTTATTACATTCATTTTTTTGGGGCTGTCGCCTACGAACGTCCGCTATATTTTTTGGATTATAATTCGGATATTATAGCATCGTTTCCTACAATTTTCACATTTGAATTTATTATCCATAGGGTGGATGTCCACATTTGTCGGATAAATATTTAATTCATTTTGAAAAGTAGCATTAAATTTTTTGTGTGCAATTATCACAGGAACATGCAGATATTTAAAAAATACAGAAACAAATTAAAAAGAAAAAATAAATGAGATTAATTATCATTGACAAAATGGAAAAAGAAAGTTATATTGAAAATAAGGTATACCTCATTTTTAACGAAAGGAAAATTAACATGAAAAAATTTATTATATTACTTACTTTGGTTTTTGCTTTGGTTGGATGCCAAAATTCAAATCAAGCAAACAAAAATGAAAACAGCGATGCAACAAATTTGCAACAAGAGGAAACAACTGATAAAAAGACAGTAACAGTCACTACATCTTTTTTATATGACATGGTTAAAAACCTTGCGGGAGAAAGTGTAAATTTAAACTTAGTAATACCGGCGGGAGAAGATCCTCACTTGTATGTAGCCAAACCTCAAGATTTGCAAAAAATTAAAGACGCCGATTTAATTCTATACCATGGTCTTCATTTCGAAGGGAAGATGATCGATGTATTGGAAAAATCGGGTTATGCTGTGGCGGATACTTTTGATGAGGAAAAATTAGGCACAATGGATGAAGATGGAACTCAAGTAATAGACCCTCATTTTTGGTTTGATATAGATCTTTACAAGGAAGCTACAGAAAATGCCGCAAATAAATTGGCGGAACTTCTTCCTGAAGAAAAGGGAAATATTGAGCAAAATCTTGAATCATATCTTGCAGAGTTGACAACTCTGGACGAAGAAAACAAAGAAGCTTTGAGCAGCATACCTGCAGAACAAAGGTATTTGATAACACCTCACGATGCTTTTAATTATTTCTCAAGAAGATATGACATTCCCGTGATGGCTCCTCAAGGGGTCAGTACAGATAGCGAAGTTGCAAATAAAGACATAGACAAGACTGTGGATTTCATAGTGGAAAACAAAGTTAAGGCCATATTTGCAGAGTCGACCACAGATCCTTCAAGAATGGAAAAATTGAAAGAAGCTTGTGCAGCCAAGGGATTTGAAGTAAAAGTTGTAAGCGGAGAAGGACAGGAATTGTTCTCGGACTCATTGGCACCTGAAGGACAGGACGGAGACACTTTTATAGATATGTACAGACACAATGTAAAATTGATTGAAGAAAATTTGAAATAATGATTTAGAAGGGAAGAATATGGAAAAGGTAATTGTAAAAGTCGAAGATATGACCATGGCATATCAGGATAAGCCTGTTATATGGGACAATGATGTGGATATAAAAGATAATTCCATCACAGCCATAATAGGACCCTAACGGAGCAGGCAAATCCACATTGCTCAAGGGCATACTGGGGCTTCAAAAAAGGCTCTCGGGAAAAGTGTCCATAATGGGGAAAAATATTAAAGAAGTAAAAAAGGACATCGCTTATATACCTCAATCCAATTCAATAAACTGGGATTTTCCCACGACAGTTCTGGACGTGGTGCTCATGGGACGATATGTACACTTAGGCTGGATAAAAAGACCTACAAAAAAATACAGAGATATTGCTCTTGCAGCTCTCAGAAAAATTGATATGGAAGAGTTTAAGGAAAGGCAGATATCTCAGCTTTCAGGCGGACAAAGGCAGAGGGTTTTCATCGCAAGAGCCATAGCGCAAGATGCAAAAATATACTTCATGGACGAACTTCTTGCCGGAGTGGACAAAAAAACCGAAAGAGTAATAATGGAATTCCTAAAGGAATCACAGGATAAGGGAAAGACTTCCGTAGTAATTCATCACGATTTAAATACATTGCGAGATTACTTCGATCATGTTGTGATTTTAAATAAAGTGGTGGTAGCTCAGGGAAGGGTGGAAGATGTATTCACACCTGAAAATCTCTTTAAAGCCGATATGATAGGAGGTAAATATGCTTGATTTGTCAGTACTCACACAGTATTCCTTCTTGGTAGTGGCGACAGGCACAATGATTTTATCGGTTGCGGCAGGCTCCATAGGTTGTATAACGGTTTTAAAAGGTCAATCCCTAATAGGTGATGCCATAGGGCACTCTTCTTTTCCCGGCGTGGTACTAGCCTTTATGTTGTTCTTGACCAGAGATCCTTTTATTTTGTTTATAGGGGCGGTTTCCTCGGGAGCCATAGCCTATGTGAGCATAAATTTAATAAAGGACAATTCAAAACTTGATTTAGATGCGATCCTCGCTGTAGTTTTGTCGTCTTTTTTCGGTTTGGGAATGGTTTTGAAATCATATATACAGGGCAATACCGATTATGCCGGCAGTTCTCAATCTTCCCTTCAAAATTATATTTTCGGTCAGGCTGCCTACATGATGAAAAAAGATGTGGCATTGATTTTTATAGTAGCTGTACTGTCGCTTATATTATTGATCCTGTTTTTTAAGGAAATAAAATTATATGTATTTGACGAAGTATATGCAAAGACCATAGGGATAAATACAGCTGTATTGAAAGGAATAATCCTTTTAATGACCATGAGTCTAATAGGAGTGGGGTTAAAAGTGGTGGGAGCCATACTTATTTCGTCACTGCTTATAGTCCCTGCGATTACGGCTTTGCAGTGGAGCAAGGATTTGAAAAAAGTGGTATTCATTGCAGCGTTGAGTGCGGCATGTTCCGCTTTCATAGGGACATATTTGTCACAGGTACTGGAAGGATTCAGTACCGGACCGTCAATAATAGTGGTCATGAGTTCACTGGCATTTATCTCATTGATACTTGCACCACATGGATTGGTAGCGAATTTGATAAAGAGGAGGAACTACAGATGAATATTGAACAATACATTGACATGGTTTTTTCCTCCTATGAAATATTTTTGACCTTAGCATTATCGGCGGTGGCATGTTCAGTAATAGGAGTGTTCTTGGTTTTAAGAAAACTTTCCATGGTGTCCGATGCAATTTCTCATACTGTATTGTTGGGAATAGTACTGGCTTTTTTTATAACAAAGGATATAACATCGCCTCTACTTGTTGTAGGAGCAGCAGTTTTCGGAGTTGTGACGGTATTTGCCATAGAAAGTCTGTCTAATACAGGACTTGTGAAAAACGATGACTCCGTGGGAATAATTTTCCCATTATTTTTTGCACTTGCGGTAATACTCATATCGAGATATGCACGAAATGTTCACCTGGATACGGACATAGTTTTAATGGGAGAGGTTATAATGACACCGCTCAACAGGATGGATATATTAGGTGCATCCGTACCGGTGAGCATAGTGCAGATGGGAATTATGCTTGTAATAAATATATTATTTGTTATTATTTTCTTTAAGGAACTGAAAATCACCAGCTTTGACGAAGAATTTGCCACAATAATGGGATTTTCTTCGGGAATTCTGTTCTATGCTCTCATGAGCCTTGCATCAATGACGGCAGTTACCGCCTTTGAAACGGTGGGAGCGATCTTGGTGGTGTCGTTTTTAATAACACCGGCAGCTTCCGCCTACCTCGTTACCAAAAATTTAAAAGCAATGATAGTAGTATCCGCCCTATATGCCATAGTAAATTCACTTATAGGATACCTTGCGGGACTTTTTCTTAACCTTTCAATTTCTGGTGCCACAGCAACATCCGCAGGACTTACTTTTATGATAACTTTACTATTTAATAGAGATGGCGTAATAACTCAAGCATTAAGCAGAAAGAAAGCACGAAAAGAACTCAAATATATTTCAGTAATATTGCACATAGGAAATCACCAAAATACACAAAGAGAATCTGTTGAGCTGGGAATTAATACCATGTACGAACATCTTAATTGGGATAAAAATGAAGTTAAATCAATTGTCGGCAATTTAATACACAAAAATCTGATAAATTTAGATAAGAGTAAACAAATTTACAAGCTTTCTGAAAAGGGCTTGCATTTATATGCTCAGGTTAAAAAGGAGTATGGATTAAAGCGATGAATTTTTCCAGAGAGGACTATATAAAAAGAATTTACAAGCTGTCCACAGAAAAGGGCTATGTCAACAACAAAGACTTAGCACAATGCCTTGAAGTATCCAGGACATCGGTGAGTGAAATGAGTAGAAAACTACAAAATGACGGATATGTGTTTTTAGACAAAGGCAAGATAAAACTCTCAAAAAAAGGCGAGGACTATGCAAAGGACATAATCTCCAGGCACAGAATTTGGGAATACTTCTTATCTAATAACTTGGGTCTCACAGGTAAAAAAGTACATGAAGAAGCAGAACTGCTCGAGCACTTTACCAGTGACGAATTAAAAGAAGCACTAAACAAATACTTAGGCTATCCCAAGAGTAGCCCTCGAGGAAAAATAATCTACGACAACAACAAAGACGATGAAATAATTTAAAATTGAATTAAAAGTATTTTTAAATCGAATTAAGAGGTACTATTTTGAATTTTTTATTCAGATATTCAGTACCTCTTTTGTTGTGGAAAAATATTGAAATATCGATAAAAAATTATTTGAGAATTATGTTTGGAATAAAAGAATAAAAATATTTAAAAAAATAAAATAAAGGAAAAACTCCATAAATAATTAAAAATGGTTGACAAACTCAAAAAAAAAATATACTCTATTAAAGTATAGAGTGAGCAATAATATTACTATAAGGAAAGATAATTGACTGTTTTCTAAAACTAAAAAGAAGGGGATGAGTGTATAAATTACTAAAATGGGAGATAGTCTGTATAAAATTAACTAAAAGGAGATTGATCATGGAGAGAAAAATTAAAATAGCTCAAGGACAATTTGCACTTAATAATAACAAACCGGAAGAAAACTTGAAGATAATGAAGGATTTTATAAGTCAAGCTGCAAAAGAGAATTGTGATTTAATTACTTTACCTGAATTGGCATATACGGGATATTCCATAACAGCCTTAGAACTTCAAAAGCAGGCGGAAACACAAGAAGGTACTTTTGTTATGGAACTTAGAAAAGCGGCGAAAGAGAATAATATCCATATTTATGCCGGATATCCGGAGCTTGACGATACTATTCCGGGAAGAATTTATAACGCAGCGATTTTTATAGATGATGAAGGTAATATCTTGGACAGTATGAGAAAGGTTTACTTGTGGGGAGAAGAAAAACTCAAATTTAGAGCCGGAGAAAAATTTCCTGTACTGGATACAAAAATCGGTAAAATCGGATTGCAGATATGTTACGATATGGAACTACCTGAACCGGCCAGAATTCAAGCACTAAAGGGTGCGGAAATAATTCTGAACGTGTCTTATTGGTCAATTCCTGCAAGAACCAGATGGTTCGTAGACATGCAAGGAAATGCATTATTCAATGTTTTATACATGTGCGGTACAAATGCTGTTGAAGATAATTTATGCGGAAGCTCCATGATAGTGGGACCTGATGGAGAAATTGTAAACAAAGCTTCTGAAAAGGATAAAGAACTTCTGATAACAGAAATAGATTTAAATTATATTACAGAAATGAGGGCAAGGTTACCATATCTGAATGATTTTAAGGAAGATACCTTTACAATGGATGCAATTGGAAAATATTGAGGTGATTTTATGGAAAACAACAAAACTATTCAATATGAAGAGGGTGCTTTAAAGATCCAGAAATTAACCATGGCAGAGGTTATTTTTCAAGTCGTAGGATGCGGTATAGGATCAGGAGCTTTAGGAACGGCATATGCTGCAAGGAAGGGCGGATTTCCTGTAATAGCAATATGGCTAATAGTTTCCGGATTGCTGACTTTGTTTTCAATGTACTATGTTGCCGAAGCTACTTTAAGAACCAGAAAGATGATCCAATTGCCCGGACTTGCTGATAAATATGTTGGCAAATGGGCGAGAGTAATGATATTCTTAGCTGTTGTAATCAATTCATTTTCCTGTTTGATTGCATACTTTAACGGAAGCGGAAGCATAATAAGCGAGTTGATCGGCGTAACTCCGCTAGTAGGAACAATGATATTTTTAATTCCGTCGGCAATAATAGTTTATATAGGATTAAAGGCTGTAGGTGTGGTAGGCAAGTACATGTCATACTTGATGATTGTATTGATACTGGTGTTGATAACAGCGAGCTTTATGAGTAAAAATGCGGATATATCCAGATTATTCACATCTGATTGGAGTTATGCGGTTCCCATATTTAACGTTGCAGCTTTCAGCTACATAGGGCAGTACTTAGTGCCGGACTTGGCTAGGGGTCTTGCGCATGAACCTAAAAAATTGGCTCCGTCATTGTTAATAGGACAAATAACAGTAGCAATACTTTTGATTTTAATACCGCTAGGCACTTTCTTAGTATCGGATCCCAATAACTTCGCACAAGTTGCAACTATAACATGGGGTAAAGCCATAGGAGAATGGGCGTTCATCACCGCAAACTTATTTGCATTGATGGCTATTTTTACTTCTTTTACTCCAATAACTCAAACACTTATATCAAATATAGTTGACTTTTTCAAATTTAAAAGTGACTCTGATCCTAAGACCAGAATACCCTTGATGCTTATTTGTCTGGGAATTCCTCTATACTTAACCGTTACGGGAAAAGTCGGATTTGTAGATGCAATATATTTCTCGGGAACTTTTGCAGCAGGTATAATGGCTATACTGCCTATATTCATGGTAAATAATGCGAGAAAAACCGGAGAGATTGAACCGGAATGGACTGCAGGTAAATTAGCATCAAAACCTGTACAGGCTATAATCATAATAATATACGGCGGAACAGTAGTATACCATGTACTGGGAACCATGGGATTCTTGCCTGCAGGTTGGTAAAATTAAAGGATAATATATGAAATTAACAATTAAACTCCATCATTACACGATTCTACGCACCGGGGGGTATCCGAAAACCTTGTTGCTTCGTAATTAGAACTTTTCCTTTCCATTATGTTATTAATTACGTGCGTTATATTTCACAATAAAAATAAAGAGGTCGAATATTTTTAATAAACGACCTCTTTTTATGGTGGGTAGTACTGGGCTCGAACCAGCGACCTCCACGATGTCAACGTGGCGCTCTTCCAGCTGAGCTAACTTCCCGTGTCTGATTATGATAGCAGGATAAAAGGGTTTTGTCAATTGATAAAAAATTGGAAGGAGTAAAATTCCTTCCAATTTTTTAAGTTATTTTTAGTTTTATTCTTCTATTGTTGCCACAAGTTGTCCGCTTGCGACCATGTCGTTTACTTTTACGAGTATTTGTCCAATTTTACCGCTTGTTTTTGCCACGATGTTGGTTTCCATTTTCATGGCTTCTATTATCATAACGGTGTCGCCCGCCTTTACTTCTTCGCTTTCTTTGACGTTTATCGCAACTATCTTGCCGGGGATTGATGATCCGATTTCTTGTGGCTTATCGTTGTCGGCAAATCTAACTTGTATTTTGTTGACATTTGTATTTGAAGAGGATTTGTCTTCTATCTTGACGGTTCTTCTGTTTCCGTTGATTTCAAAGGTTACGTTTCTGAATCCTTCTTCATCTACTTTTCCTATTTCGATGAGTTGAACTATTAGATTTTTACCTTCATCTAGAGGGATAACCACGGATTCTTCTTCCATCAGTCCGTGGAAGAATACGCTTGAAGGCATTCTCCAAAGTTCGCCGTTTTCGTTTTTGAATTTGAGATAGTCTTCAAATACCTTTGGATAAAGAGCGTACCCCAACAGATCGTCTTCTGTGGCATTGATGTTGTATTTTTTATCCAAATATTTTTTATCGGCTTCAAAGTCTTCATCTTCCAGGAGCAGTCCTGCTCTTACGGTGATGGGTTCTTCGTCTTTTAAGATCATTTTTTGTAGATCTTCGGGGAATCCGCCGAGGGGTTGTCCCATCATGCCCTTGAAGTAACTTTTTGATGAGTCCGGGAAGTCGAGATTTGCTCCCTTTTCCAATATATTTTCAGGGGTCAGGTTGTTTTGCACCATGAATATGGCTAAATCGCCTACGAATTTGGAGGAGGGGGTAACTTTTACTATATCTCCCACCATATCGTTTACGTCTTTGTACATTTCCATTACTTCTTTGAATTTGTATCCCAGTCCGAAGCTTTCCACTTGCGGTTTTAAGTTGGAGTATTGTCCGCCGGGGATTTCGTATTTATAAATTTCAGTGGTTCCGGATTTTAAATCGGATTCGAAGTTCTCGTAAATAGGTCTTACTTTGAGCCAGTATTTATTTATTTCTTCGATTTTATCAAGATCCAGAAGTGTATCTCTGTCAGTGTGTTGAAGTGCTGCCACTACTGAGTTAAGTGCCGGTTGAGATGTGAGTCCGCTCATTGAGTTTATAGCCACATCGGCGATGTCCACTCCTGCTTCCGCCGCCATGAGCACTGCTGCTACTCCGTTGCCTGTAGTGTCGTGTGTGTGCAAATGAATGGGCAGTGATATTTCGTCTTTCAATGCCCTGATCAATTTTCTTGCGGCATAGGGTTTTAACAGTCCGGACATATCCTTGATGCCAAGGATGTGGCATCCGGCTTTTTCCAGTTCCTTTGCAAGATTTACATAGTATTTCAGATTGTATTTGTCCCTGGAGTCGTTGAGTATGTCGCCTGTGTAGCACATTGTTCCTTCGGCGATTTTGCCGTTGTTCAATACTTCATCGATGGAAAGTCTCATGTTTTCCATCCAGTTAAGTGAGTCGAAAATTCTAAATACATCCACGCCGTTGTCTGCGGAGTTCTTGATGAATCTCTTGACGACGTTGTCGGGATAATTTGTATATCCGACGGTGTTATTGCCGCGAAGGAGCATTTGCATCAATATGTTTGGAGCTTTTTCTCGTATTAATCTCAATCTTTCCCAAGGGTCTTCGTGCAAAAATCTGTATGCTACGTCATAGGTTGCTCCACCCCACATTTCCAAGGAGAAGAGCTCTTTCATATATTCATTGGTTGCTGCGGCAATTTTTTCCATGTCCAAGGTTCTGAGTCTGGTCGCCATGAGTGATTGGTGAGCATCTCTCATGGTTGTGTCCGTGATAAGAAGTCTTTTTTGATCTAAAATCCATTTACAGAATTTATCAGGTCCCATTTCGTCGAGCAGATCCTTGGTTCCTTTGAATTCGGCGAGATTGTTTTTCAGAGGTGGAACTACTGCGGTATCATAAATTTTATCTTTTTTATTGGGATCATTTACTACGATTTCTCCAATGTAATTCATGAGTCTGAGTTCAGCATCGGGTTTTGTGACTATTTGGAAAAGTTCGGGATGTTCTTCTATGAATCCGGTATCACAATCTCCCTTTCTAAAGGTTTCGGAGTTGAGAACGTTGAGCACAAAGCCTGCATTTGTCTTGACACCCGACACTTTTATTTCCTTGACGGCTCTGATTGCCTTATTGATGGTATCCTGCCAATTTCTTGCATAGGAGATTATTTTCACCAGCAAACTGTCGTAGTAGGGAGTGATGATTGAGCCCGCAAAGGCATTTCCTCCGTCAAGTCTTACGCCGAATCCGGAACTTGAGTAGTATTTTGTGATTCTGCCTGTGTCCGGAGCGAAGTTGTTGAGAGGATCTTCAGTAGTTATACGGCATTGAATTGAAAAACCGCTTAACTTTATTTCATCTTGAGATTTGATGCCGATTTCGTCGTCGGAAAGTTTGTATCCTTCGGCGATTTTTATCATTGATTGAATCAAGTCTATGCCAGTGACCATTTCAGTTACGGTGTGTTCAACTTGAATTCTCGCATTTACTTCGATGAAGTAGTGATTGAAGTCCTTATCCACAAGGAACTCAACTGTTCCTGCAGATCTGTAATTAAGTGTGTGTGCAATTTTAAGAGCATCTTCAAAAATCTCCTGTTTTACACTTTCCGGAACTGAAAAAGCCGGAGTGAATTCAATTAATTTTTGATGTCGTCTTTGTATGGAGCAATCTCTTTCAAAGAGGTGAACTACATTTCCGTAAGAGTCGCCCAATATTTGGACTTCTATGTGTTTGGGTTTTTCCAAGTATTTTTCAACGAATATAGCATCGTTGCCAAATGCCTTTGAAGCTTCATTCTTTGCGGAGTGGAATTTTTCCAGGAGTTCCTCTTCATTTCGAACTATTCTCATACCTCTTCCGCCACCGCCTGCAGCTGCCTTGAGCATTATTGGATACCCTGCTTCCTTTGCAAATTCAATAGCCTGTTTGTCCGATCTGATTGGCTTGTCTATGCCGGGTATGGTTCTGACACCGGCTTCATGAGCTACGAGCTTTGACTCTATTTTATCTCCTAACTTCGCCATTACTTCATGTTGAGGTCCGATGAATATTATTCCGGCATCTTCACATTTTCTTGCGAATTCGGAGTTTTCAGCTAAAAATCCGTATCCCGGATGAATTGCGTCAACTTGCTTGTCAAGAGCAAGGGTGATTATTTCGTCCATATCAAGATAGGCGTCAAGGGGAGATTTTCCCTTTCCTATCAAATAGGATTCATCGGCTTTTGTTCTAAACATGGCAAGAGAGTCCTCTGCTGAATAAATAGCGACGCTTCTTATTCCCAGTTCTCTACAGGCCCTAAAAATACGTATTGCAATTTCGCCGCGATTTGCTACAAGTATTTTCTTTATTTTTCTGATATTATCCAATGTTATCCCCTTCCCAATTTATTTTTAACTATTATACATTAATTTAATAAAAAATGTGTAATAAATTGAAAAAATTTTAATTTATTAAGTATATAATAGCACTAAGACATAATTTATAGACTTTAAATCGTGATTAATGAAAAATTTAAAATTATAATAATTACTTCCAAGCGTAGCAGTAGAATTTTTACAAGGGAATTAAAAACTACGAATCACAATTCATTTCTAAATAGTGTCGGTTAATTTGTTGCTTTTAAACTTTATTGATATGCATTAATCTGAAATTAATTAAATATTAAATATGAAAATGTAAATGTTTTTAATAGTTTTATCGTTAAAGCTATAGACAATCCGGGATAACCGAGGAAGTTCCTAACATAAAAAAAGCCGATATTTAATTATCAGCTTTTTTACAATATTGATTTTAAAGTTAATTGTTTCATCAAAGTAGATTTTCATATAATCACTATATAATTTACTACCAAGTGCACAGACCGGTAAACTCTTGAAGTTTCCAGAGTATTTCCATAAATTTTCTGTCTTCATGATAATCACTCAAAGGCAGAGTGTATTCTGCTCCTTCGTTATTCCAAAGTTTGTTGAAATATTCTTCAAGTGTTTTTGAAAGTTCGTGATTTGTTGAAACTACAATCTCGACGTCGGTTTCCAAGTTATATCCCCTTAAATTTCTTCGAGTGAAGTTTGCACTTCCCAGTATCAATTTTGTTTCATCGTCTTTGTTGTAAAAAAAGGTAGCCATTTTCGTGTGGAACTGCTCTCCGTGAGTGTTGTACCATCTAACATTTATATTTTCATTTTCATCGTCCAATTGACTTAATGCGGATCTGTTGGGGTTGCCGTTTTTTTCAAGACCGAAGGCATCTTTGTTGGAGTCGGCTATTATATTGATTTTAACACCTCTTTGTGAAGCTTTGGACAGCAAACTCAATATTTTCATATCAGAGAGATAAAACATGGCTATATTTATCTTATCTCCCTCTGAAGTTTGTTTTATGTTGCCTTTCAGTGTATCAAATATAGCTTTTTCCGTAAGTATTTTCATGGATATAGTCGTATCTCTGAAACTTATATTTTCAATAAATTCCACATCGGGGAAAGTTCCTCCGGAAAATTCAGCTACAGCTTTTTCGCTTTTTATCAGGTCATTCATTCCTTTACCACTGAATCTGACGGCTACATTTGAGTGAAAGGCGCTGGGATCGTGTGGATTTGAAGAGGAGATAATAGCTTCATTTTCATTTATATAGACTTTTCTGTGATTGCCTTTGAAATTCATGAGTCTGAATATGGAGCTTATGCTGACTTTAGGACCGTCTTTTTCAAAAAAGTTGGGGATAAATCCATTTTGAGATACGTCGAACCATTTTATGTAAAATCTGTACAGTCCTGAAAAAAGAGGATTGGAATCCCTCATTTTGTCATGGTCGGTGACTATGACATTTATTCCTCCGTCAATTAATCTCTGTATGTGTTCCTGAGTATAGGCGCCGTAGAAATTATTCAAAGGGTCAGTTATAAAAACTATAGGTATATCTGTCGCAGTTTTTTTATCTATGAGGATATCGGTCATCTCCTTGACTTGTTGTGGATAGGAGATATCGCCTTTATTGTATTCATCATTGAATAAAAAACAATCTATGATTAAAAATCTTTGAGCTTCCTTTATCAGTGCCATTTCCTTGTCAAAAATCTTATGCTCTCTTATAATTTCACCATTTTGCTCGTAGCTTAAATCAGTTATGAATTCAAATCTGTTGGGGTTAAAATAATCTCCCTCAATGGATGTCCCTTTGGGATTTTTCGTAAAAAGACTGAATATAAAGGGAACGATGAGCAATATTAATATAATATACATAAATACCTTCTTTTTCTTTGTTTTTCGCATAATACCACCTTATACATTAAATTGACTATATTATATTATACCCGGAGTTCAATATCTACATTGAAGAAGAGTGGAAGTTTATTTATAATTTATTTTGTGATATTATTGAATGCAATAGAGGTGTTTGCGAATATAATTGCAAGGGGAATGAAATGAGAAAAATTTTTTTGGCTTTTTTGCTCGTTATATTTATTGCCGATAAGTCCTACGGGGCTGGAATAGAAGTTAAACTTAACAATACGAAGATAAAGGTGGATGATGAGAGCAAATTGCACTATTCCTACAATATTGACGGATATAACTATTTGCGAATCAGGGATATAGCCAAGAGCTTAAAAAACACGGATAAGAAATTCGACATAATTTTTGATGAAAACAAAAACAGCATCAAGCTTTTGAGAAATAAAAACTACGAAGACAATTCTCAATCCATCTATTCTAAAAGAGCGATTGCCCAACAGACGACCACCAAGCTATATATAGAGGATAGGGAAATATTGATCGCAGGTGTAAACATATCGGGATATAATTATTACCGAATCAGAGATATAGCTTCTATATTTGATTTTGGAATTACATACAATTCTTCTGAAAACGCAATAGTCATAAGTACCAAGATGGAGTACTCCTCCAGTGGAAATGATTACTTAAAAGCACCTGTATATAGAGATTTAGAGGAAAGTGAAGAGTTCTCCGATGCCATATCAAGGTCTTACTTGCATATTTACAGAGCGGAGATGAATATAATATCAGATTTAATGGAGAAAGGATCCAGCAACAACGATATAATATCCCTACAGAGATCTCTGGGCAGCTATTACAACTACTATTCCCGTGTTGCGGAATGCACATATCTGTCCAAGGATGAAAGTATAAAAACTATGTACTTGGAATTTTTGAGACTTTTTGAAAAGCAGATGGAAGATTATAATTTGGTGGTTGAATCCACAGGCACATTGAAGACGGAAAACACATCGGATAATATTGTAACATACAGTGATTCAGTAAAAAACGTCACGGATAGTTTTATAGATATAATAGAAACTTTAAAAAATCAGTGAGAACAAATTTAAAAAGCAAAAAGTGAGATAATTATCTCACTTTTTTTATAGAAAATATTCAGGTTCGCATCTGTTGTCTGCATATTGTATTTCAAGTTCAAGTCTGTGGAAATTGTATCCTTCGTCAGAGAAGTACTTGGCACCTGTGGGGCATTTTTTGATGCATGCGCAGCACTTCATGCACTTGCCGATTATGTTGGATGTATCGTCATAATCTATGGAGCCGAGAGGGCAGGATTCAGCGCATACTTTGCAGTCTATACATAGATCCGTGTCGGTTTCGGGTTTTATTTTTACGAAGTTTATCAGATTACCTTGTCTGTCGCGTGGAGTGTAGTAGGGTCTGTAGGGTACTTCTCCTTTTACTTCCGGCTCGGAATAATCTTCACGGGCGATTTTTTCGGCGGTTTTTTGTGCGAATTCCTCCACTGATTTCATATCTTCGTCATCAGGTCTGCCTGCTCCCAGTATGGTTGAGAAAGAGTGCTCCCCTATAAATGCTCCTGCAGCTATGACTTTTATGCCTCCCTTTTTCAACAGGTCTTTCTGCTCAACTAAACAGTCATCGAAATTTCTGTTGCCGTACATGGATATGGCAACTCCCAAAGCGCCTTGTCCTTCAAGGGTGTTTAAGTAAGGAAGAAGCAGATTAGGTACACGACCCGCTATGGTGGGTACACCTGATACAACCAGGTCACCTTCGTTGAATTTTGGGGTACTTTTCCTTGCTTCCGGCAAAGTGTAATTGAAATCACAAATTTCATCGATATGCAACTGTTTTGCAAGAGTATCAGCAAATTTGTCCACCACTTTTTTGGTGGTGTCGGTACCGGTGAAATAAAACTTAACTATTCTCTTGATCATATTGTCCTCCTAAAAACTAACTACTTATTTCCGACTGTCTTTTTAATTTATTGTTGGTATATTCAGAGATTAATCTGTACATCACCGCAAATAGTGGAATGAAAAGCCACATTCCCAGTATCCCCATTTTTTGGTGGTGTCGGTACCGGTGAAATAAAACTTAACTATTCTCTTGATCATA
>CAYFRD010000023.1:17088-30220 GCA_964345555.1 uncultured Peptoniphilus sp.
ATCTGTACATCACCGCAAATAGTGGAATGAAAAGCCACATTCCCAGTATCCCCATGAGAGAACCTCCGACGATGGTGCCGAAGAGTGTCCACATGGAGGGGAGGTTCAAACTGTTGCCCATGATTTTCGGATATATGAAATTTCCTTGTATCTGTTGAAAAATCAACATCATTATTAAAAAGATCAACGCTTTTGCAGGAGATTCAATGAGTATGAATACAATTCCTATGGCGGTACCTATGATCGGACCCAGTATGGGGATCAAGTCGAAGAAAGCTACCAATGCGGAAATCATGCCTTTGTAGGGAACTCCCATAACCATCATTCCCACAAAAGTCATTGCTCCTATTATAACCGCATCAATCAATTGACCGTTGATAAAAGCGTAGAAATAGTCGTGAATTATAGATGCTACATAGATGATGTAGTCTGATTTTTTCTTTTCAAATAATGCTCTCAATAATTTTTTGGACTGCCTTTCCAGTCTTTCTTTGTCTAGTAGAATATAAATTGAGAAGATCATAGATAGGAAAAAATTGGTGATTCCGCTTGCCAAGTAAGTTGTGAAGTTAAATCCCGTGGATAATACCTTTGCGTTTTCCGTAAAGATGAAATCTCCTATGCTTTTAAAGAAAGCATTCCAAGAAAAGTCATTGTAAAACATTTCCAAATCCTTTGCATATTTTTCTAAAAAGGAAACTTTATTTAAAAGTTTGATCAACTCTTCCACGAAGATGGGAAGTTGTTGTTGCAGGGATATGAAGGATTCAATGAGCTGCGGTATAACTAAGGCTCCGAGAAAGCCAACTATCGTCACTGCTATTAAAAGAGATAGAATGATGGATAGAGGTCTTTTAAAGGATTGGAATTTGGTATTGTCCATCCCTTTGAAAACTTTTCTTTCAAAGAAGTTCATGGGGATTTTAAGTATAAATGCCATTGCTCCGCCAATTAAAAAGGGCGAGATGACATCGAGTAAACGGCTGAATATTTTAGATACGCTGTCTATGTAGAACAGCAGGTAGTAAAAGGCTATGGCAATGAGCAGAACCGTCAACAGTTTTTTATAGCCTTTGTCATTTAAGTAGTCCATAGTGTTTCTCCTGTAAGTTGGTAGGTTTATAATTTATTTAAATCTTTCGTGTCAATTTCTTTGAGTTCATTTTCAAATTCGTAGTAGTATTCTTCACTGTTGAAATATTCATCGAAACTTTTCAAAAAAATCCCTGAATTTTCAATGTCTTTTTTGCTTGTACTATAGCCAATTTCAGAATTTATATATATGACCACTTGGTCCAAGTTTTCGATTAAGGCATAAAGCACAGCACTGTTTTTAAAGAGGTTGAGATAGTCGCTTACTTCCTCTTCGTTTGAAGTGAAGTACAGCGCCAGTACATTCAATTCTCCTTCGTACTTGATCTCCATGTGGTCGTAATCTACGGATTTTCCGAAAGACAATTGAGAAACAAGGTTGCCGGTTTTTGAATTATCTCCGACATACTGGTTCCTATAGTCGTACATAGTCTTGGGTTCTACTATGAAGCATGCTGTTAAAGAGAGCAGAACAATAAATATGGATAACAACTTAAAGAATTTGTAAGTCATATTTTCCTCCTAATAGTCGTGATACATATTGTCCAGTATTAATACCACGCTTAAAAAAAGATTTTCGAATTGAGTATATTCATCTGCATAGGTGAGTTCATAATTCTTGGTGTTGTTTACAAAGTGACCTTGGATTTTGGCAATGCTGTCATCCTTATATATAATTTCGAACTCCTTCGAGTTTACTTTGCCCCAAACGTTGAATCTTCCCATGCCGGTTCTTATGTATAGGTCAGGAATTTTGAAATTGCGTCCTTCTCTGATTTCATAGGAACAGTCATCCATAACTACTGTGTAGAGCTCATCTCTTATGGGTGTTAGGTGGTGCTTGTATATTTTTACTATGATGTCACCTGCATCGTTCTTTATGGAGATTTTCGAATGATAGATTCTGCTTCCCTTGAAAAAACTCCTTATAGGTGAGTAGAAGTCCACTTCGGCAAATAGAGAAGTATCGTCTTTAATAAGTTTGTATTTATAATCATCAAGTATTGTGTAATCACAATGTATAATCCATTTATTCATTGATATCACCTTAATTTATTGTACATTACCTTTAAAAATCTTTCAATAAATAAGTAAATAAGTTTCATAAACAGCTCTGTAATGGTATAATGATTGTTCAGATATTCTTTGGAAAAATAATTTGTGAGGGATGAGATGGTAGAAAATTTAATTTTAAAATGGGGAAATTATAACACTGCTAAAGAAGACAGGATAAAAATATCCATGATGACTTCGGTGTACGGATTGCTGTTGAATTTATTGCTCGTGTTGTTTAAGGTAATACTTTTCTTCACGACAAGTTCGGTATCCATACTTGCCGATGCAATCAATAATCTTGTGGATTCACTGTCTTCAATAATTACATTGCTTGGAGCGAAACTCTCCGCCACGCCTCCGGATAGAGAACATCCCTATGGACATGGCAGAATAGAATACATCTCCGCACTTTTAGTAGCGGCATTTATATTTGTGACGGGATTTCAATTTATCAAGGTGTCCGTGGACAGAATAATACATCCTGTAGCTATTAAATTTGATTTTCTGACTGTGCTCATAATGGTGGTGTCAGTCTTAGTCAAGCTGTATATGAGTTTTTTCTATGACAAGATATCGAAAAAAATAGAATCAATGCCAATAAAGGCACAGTCCAAGGATTCGCTTGCCGATGTATTTGTTACCAGCGTGGTAATAGTATCCATATTGTTTTATCAATTCACGAAGATTCACATAGACGGATATGTAGGTGTGCTTGTGAGTTTATTTATACTATATTCAGGTTATGAGCTTATAAGCGAAACCTTCAGTGAACTCATAGGAGAGGTACCTGCCGAACTTACTACTGAAATTGAAAACAAAATCATGAGCTACGACAATATCTTGGGAGTTCATGACATGCTCGTGGTGAACTTCGGACCTTCAAGAAAATATATAACACTGGATGTTGAAATTCCGTATAACATGAGTTTAATAGATGCACATAATTTAATTGATACTATTGAAATGGATATAAAGAAAGAATATGATATTGATGTATCCATTCACGTGGATCCCGTCGGATTGTACAGCGACAGTGAAAAAGAAGTAGTGAGTGTAATGAAGGATATAATCAAGGAAGATCCCAAACTTCTCTCTTTTCACGATATATCCATATTTGACGGTATAGTGCGAGTGGATGTAATAGTTGATGATAAATTAATGCATAAAAATTTAAGTGTTCAAACTGTCAAAAATGAAATAAGCGAAAAAATAAAGAAAAGGCTGAATAAAAACAGCATAATAACAATTGATAGAAGTTTTAATTAGGAGAAATGATGAAAGTTTTGATAACAGGAGCCGGCAAGCTGGGATTTAAGCTTGCAAAGGCTCTGGTTTTGGAAAATTGCGATGTAACCATAGTGGATAATGACGAAGGAGTCATTGAAAATGTAAATAACGCTTTGGATGTTTTGACTGTAAATGCAAATGCTCTGGATTTTGAAATTTTGGAAGAGTTGGATCTTTCCACCTACAATCTTTTAATCGCAACTACCACATCAGATGAAGCCAACGTATTAATCTCGACACTTTCCAAAAGATTGGGTGTAGACAGGGTAATAGCCAGAGTAAGAAACCCCGAATATCACAATCAAATCAGATTTATTATGAAAGAGTTGGGAATAGATGAAATAATAAATCCTGAATATGCCACAGCCTTGGCAACGGAAAAATATCTGTTGAAAAAATATCTGCTTGTAAGCGATGAATTTGCCAATGGAAAGATAAAACTGGTGGATTTTCACATAGGTTCGGATCAAGCCTTTGTAGATAAGAGATTAATGGATTTATCGGAGTTTAAAAATTTGCTTGTAACAGCAGTAACAAGGGACGGAATAACCATAATCCCCAACGGAGCCACTTATTTAAAGGAGAATGACTCCATACTCATAGTGGGAGCCAGAGATGATATTGAGAATTTCGACAAGCTTCACTCGGGAATAAACAAACATAAATCCGTCAAGAAAGTCATGATTCTAGGAGGAGGAAAATTCGGATTATACTTGGCACAAATGCTTCAAACAGATGGAATAGACGTGACCATAATAGAAGTGAATCCGGAACGATGTGCACATTTGGCGGAAAGACTTCCCGAATCCATAATAATAAATGCCGACGGAACAGATTTTAATATATTAAATGAAGAGATGATAGAGTCTTATGACGCCTTTGTATCCGCCACGGGAATAGATGAAACCAACCTGCTAATAGCTTTAACAGTCAAACAATTGGGAGTTTACAAATCTGTCGCCAAGATATCAAGGTCAAATTATGTGACTATAATAGACAGATTGGGAATAGATGCTGCATTTAATACATCGGTTATAACTGCATCGGCAATTCTTAAATTCGTAAGGGGACAGGGAGCGTTAAATGTAAGCTTAATGCTTGACGGTGAAACTGAATTTACTGAAATACTTTTGACCAACGACTTGGAAGCACTGAACAACCCCATAAAGGATCTGGGATTGCCAAGAGAGATACTTATAACATCTATAGTTAGAAATAACAGAGTGATCATTCCCAACGGGGAAAGCAAATTAAAATCGGGAGACAGGATAATAGTATTTTGCAGACATGAAAGTATAAGTACATTAAAAAAATATTTTTATTCAAAGAATAAAAGAGGTGGATTCTTCAGTGAATTACGCGATAATATTTAAAATTTTAGGAATAATATTTGCAGTGGAAGCTTTGTTTATGTTACCTCCTTTTATTTTAAGCATTGCTATAAAAGACGGAGCCACCTCGTCTTTTTTAATTACCATAGCACTTTTGGTTTTATTTGCAGTCGTTACAAAATTTCTCAATACAAAAAGCTTGAGGATTACGCCCAGAGATGGTCTGCTCATAGTATCTACAGCTTGGATTGCCGCATCTTTGTTCGGAGCATTACCTCTCTATTTTTCAAAGTCACTTCCCACATATATAGATTGCCTTTTTGAAACGATATCGGGTTTTACCACCACGGGAGCAAGTGTAGTACAAAATCCTGAAATTGTTCCCGATTCCATCATACTTTGGAGAAGCATGACACACTGGATAGGCGGCATGGGAATACTGGTCTTTACATTGATACTTTTGCCTAAGATAGGGATAGGAGCTTATCAGATATTCAAAGCTGAAAGCCCGGGACCTGTAGCAGGCAAAATTGAACCCAAGATGACGGATACTGCAAAGAAATTATATATAATATACATTGTGATAACGGTGATTTTATTCTTGCTGCTGTTAGTTGGAGATATGACACCCTTTGATGCCATAGTTCATACCTTTGGAGTAGTGGGAACGGGAGGATTTTCTTCAAAGGCAAAATCCGTAGGGCATTATTCTTCTTACGGGTCTTATATACCTATAATTATGGGTATTTTCATGATCATTTGCGGAACTAATTTCACACTTCATAACTATCTTTACAAGGGAAAAATTAAAAACATAATAAACGATGAAGAGTTCAGAGCTTACTATGCTATAATCTTCGGATCGGTAGCTTTAATAGCTGTGGATTTGTATATCAACAGCTATGGAGGAGCAGGTAAGTCGCTTTTGGATTCCTTTTTCACGGTTACTTCCATATCTTCCACATCGGGATTTGTGACAGCTGATTTCGACCTGTGGCCATCTTTTTCAAAATACATATTGTTTTTGCTAATGTTCATAGGATCCAGTGCGGGCTCTACTGCCGGTGGAATGAAAGTCATAAGAATAGTTGTGGTATTTAAGCTTATAAAAAGAGAAATCAAAAAAATGCTCCATCCTCATGCTGTAATACCCATAAGAGTAAACGGAAGAGTTATAAGTGAAGAAATAGTATCAGGTATATATGCCTTCACAGCCATATATATGATAATAACTCTAGTATCGGCAGCTGTTGTCAGCTTGAGCGGAGTGGACTTTTTAAGCTCCATATCTTCTGTTCTGACCATGCTGTCAAATGTAGGACCTGCCTTCGGAGCTGCGGGACCCACCAGAAATTTCTTCTTTTTCGCACCATTTTACAAATTGATATTTTGTGCATTGATGCTTTTGGGAAGATTGGAATTCTTTACACTTATTGCATTGTTCAGTATTTTTACGAAGAAGAAAAACCCGATAACTGATTAAAGGAGAAGTTATGAAAATTTTAATTCTCGGAGCGGGAAAAGTAGGACAAAAGGTTTTAAAAGCCATGAGTCTAAGTGATAATTCAATAGTGATAATGGATAGAAATGCCTCAGCTCTTTCGGAAATAGATGAATCGAAGAATGTCAAGATATTGCAGAACAAATCCATAAACAAAGCGTTGTTCAATGAACTTAAAATACAAACTTACGACTATGTGGTTTCTGTGACAAATTCAGACAAGACCAACATTCTTTCGAGCACACTTGCAAAGAAAATGGGAGCGAAATTCACCATATGCAGAGTAAACCAAGCTGAATCAATGGAACAAATACAATATTTACGAGATTACTTGGGCATTGACAGGATTGTAAACCCGGATTTTGAAACGGTATCCTGCATTGAAGAAATAATAAAGAGCGATATAAGCTATCAGTCGGATAAATTCGGAAAGGGCAAGATAGAAGTTGTAGGGCACAGCGTAAAGCTGGATCCGGATTTTGAAAACAAAAAAATAAAAGATATAGGCTCTCTGTACACCATACTGGTGGTGGGAGTTTTAAGGGGCTTGGAGATAATTATACCTGACGGAGAGTTCGTCTTGAGGGAGAATGATTATTTATACTTGATGGGATTGTCGAAGGATATTATGTCCTTTAAAATGAAACACTTTAAAATAATCGAAGAAAAGATAAAGAAAAAAATAGCCGTAGTTGGTACTAATGAAATGAGTGCGCAGCTTGCTCAGATCATGAAAGACGAAGAATTGACCATAGTTGGCAGAGATAACGACAAATGCAACAAATTCAGAAAAAATTTTCCCGAGGTTTTTGTGCTTAATTCAAAACTGAACGGAGCGGAATTTTTTAAATTTAACGAAATAGATAAGAGTGACGTGTTTTTGGCACTGTCGGATAACGAAGAACTCAATATTGTATTGTCCATGATGGCAAAAAAATTCAACATAGAAAAAGTCATGACAAAAATTCTATCGACAGAATATGTGAATATATTGGACGATTTGAATTTAACTGCAGTTTTAAATCCTTTGGACATAGCCTCCAACATAATAATCAAGACATTAAACGGAGACAGGGGAATATCCACATATATGACCTTCAATGGTCAAGCGGAGGTCATGGAACTTAAACTGAAAGAAGACAGCTCCCTCATAAGCAAGCGTGTAAAGGAAGTTCAAATGCCCAAGGGAATTCTCATCGGAGGCATAGTGCGAAAAGACCAAAGTGTAGTAATTCCAAGAGGGAACACCATCTTTGAAGCTGCGGACACCTTGATCATCTTTTATAAAAAAGAAAACTCAAAGGAACTTCGACAATTTATAAAAGAGGAAAGCGAAAGTGGATTTCTTCGTAATTTGATTAAATGAGGCGATATTTTGATAAAATTCGGAAACAAATGGGATGAATTATTAGAAGACGAATTTAAAAAGCCCTATTATTTGGAACTAAGGAAAATGCTCATAGATGAATATGCACATTTTCAAGTATTCCCACCGGCAAAAGATTTGTTCAATGCATTTAAATACACCGATTATGACGATGTAAAGGTTTTAATACTTGGGCAAGATCCCTACCACAACGTAAATCAGGCGCACGGACTTGCCTTTTCCGTAAGAGAAGGAGTGAAAATTCCGCCGTCATTGGTAAATATATTCAAGGAATTGAAATCGGACTTGAATGTAGACATACCTGATAACGGATACCTTGTAAACTGGGCAAAGCAAGGAGTAATGCTTTTAAATACCACACTCAGCGTGCGAGCTCACAGTCCCATGAGCCACTCCAAAATAGGATGGGAAATATTTACCGATAGAGTAATAGAACTTCTTGCACAAAGAGAAAGACCCCTTGTATTTATACTTTGGGGCAACCATGCAAAATCCAAGGAAAAACTCGTAAAAAACCCAAGACACTTGGTGATTAAAGGGGTACACCCTTCACCGCTGTCGGCAAACAGAGGATTTTTCAACTCAAGACCATTTTCGAGAGCCAATGAATTTTTGGAAAATAACAACATAGAACCGCCCGGCTGGCAATTATAGGAGGTAAATTTGAAATATTTATTATCTGACTTTGTAGACTTTGAAAAAACATATGTAGATGACATCCCAATTTATGTAATAACACCGAGGAATGAAGAAAAAACAAAAAAAACAGTAATATTTTATCACGGATGGTCAAGCAGTGCAAAAAATCAAATCTTCAGAGCCAACATCCTGGCATCCTACGGATATAGAGTGGTGCTTCCCGAATCACAATTTCATGGAGAAAGAGGAACGCTTGAATACGAAGAAGAAACCACACTTAAAAATTACTTTCCAAGGATCATAATGCACAACATCGAAGAGTTCCCCAAAATCTATAAATTCATAACTGAAAAACTTGGAGCAGATGAAGACAATATAGCTGTTGGAGGACATTCCATGGGAGCAATCACGGCAGGAGGATTATACACATTTAAACAAAATTTAAAAGTCGCCCTTTTGTTCAACGGCACAATGGATTGGGCTTGGCTTGCAGAAAAACTAATTGAAGGAGAAGAAGAAGTATCCTACGAAAGACTTAGAATGAATGACTTTTTAATCCAGATGAATCCGCTCGTACAAGCAGATGATTTAGTAGACAGAGCATTGGTGTTATTAAACGGAGAAAAAGACGATGTAGTCGATCCTAAATCCATGGAAAAATTCTATGATGAAATAAGTCCCAAGTACAAAGACAAAGATCTTATACACTTCAAAAAATTCGAACACACCTATCACCAATTGACCACTCAAATGCTTGAAGAAGCAATAACATTTATGAAAGAAAAAATATCATTTTAATAAACCTACAGATAGTTATTATAATGACTATCTGTTTTTTGATACTAAAAATTGTATGATTGATTTTTTATGTGATTTAAATTTTATGATATAATTTAAGTTCGGGAGGATTGAGGAAAATGAACAATAATAACATTAGAAATATAGCGATTGTCGCACACGTAGACCATGGCAAGACAACTCTTGTGGATGCGCTTTTAAAGCAATCGGGAATTTTCAGAAAGAATCAAGTGGTGAAGGACAGAGTCATGGACTCCGGTGATATTGAGCGTGAAAGAGGAATAACAATACTTTCCAAAAATACGGCGATAAGATACAAGGATATTAAGATAAATATTATAGATACTCCCGGGCATGCCGATTTTGGAGGAGAGGTTGAGCGTGTTCTAAAGATGGTAAATGGAGTGTTGCTTTTAGTAGATGCTTTTGAAGGTCCTATGCCGCAAACTAAGTTTGTGTTGAAGAAAGCCTTTGAGTTAAATCTTGATGTGGTCGTGTGCATAAATAAAATTGACAGACCTGAGGCAAGACCGTCGGAAGTAATAGATGAAGTGTTGGATTTATTTATAGAGTTGGGAGCCAGTGAGAGAGTACTTGAGAGTCCCTTTGTGTTCACATCTGCTAAGCAGGGATTTGCAAAACTGAATTTAGAAGATGAAAGAACGGACATGCATGATTTATTTGATATTATAATTAAGTATATTTCTGCTCCCAGTACAGATGAAACAAAACCTTTTTCTTTGTTGATTTCTACCATTGATTACAATGAATACGTGGGAAGAATAGGAGTGGGCAGAGTTGAAAGCGGAGTTTATAAAGAGGGCGACAGCATAGTTATAAGCAATTTCAGAAGCGAAACTGAGCCTAAAAAAGTAAAGATATCTCAAATATATGAGTATGAGGGACTTGATAAGGTACCTGTGGATGAAGCAAGAGCGGGTTCCATAGTTGCTGTATCGGGTATAGAAAATATAAATATAGGTGATACTTTATCCTCTGCCGATCACCCAATATCTTTGGAGTTCGTAAAGATATCGGAACCTACGATTTCTATGAATTTTTCAGTAAATGATTCTCCTTTTGCAGGTAGGGACGGGAAATTTTTGACATCAAGACAGATAAGGTCAAGGCTTTATAAGGAACTTCAAACGGATGTAAGCTTGAGGGTTGAAGATACGGACACTACGGACAGTTTCAAGGTGTCAGGAAGAGGAGAACTTCATTTGTCGGTGCTGATTGAAACCATGAGAAGAGAAGGATATGAGTTCCAAGTTTCGAAACCGCAAGTCCTTTTTAAATATGAAGACGGTAAAAAGCTTGAACCTATGGAAAAGGTGACCATAGATGTGTCCAATGAATTTGTCGGAAATGTAATTGAAAAATTAGGCAACAGAAAGGGAGAACTGATTTCCATTCAAGAGCCTCATGGTGGATATTCAAGGCTTATTTTCAATATTCCTGCAAGGGGTTTAATAGGATATCGATCGGAATTTTTGACAGATACGAAGGGCAATGGAATACTGAATTCCATATTTGATTCCTACCAACCATACAAGGGCGATATTCCCAAGAGGGTGGACGCTTCAATAATATCCTTTGATACAGGAGTTGCATCGGCATATGGACTGCATAACGCACAGGACAGAGGTGAGCTCTTCGTCAAACCCGGCGAAGATATATATGAGGGTCAAATTGTAGGGGCATCGCCAAAGGGTGTGGAATTGGAAGTTTCAGTCACAAAGACTAAAAAACAATCAAATGTAAGAGCTTCAGGTTCGGACGAAGCGCTTAAACTTTCTCCGGTCAAGAACATGAGCCTTGAAGATGTGCTTGAGTTTATAGAAGATGATGAATTGATAGAGATCACACCTAAGCTTTTCAGAATTAGAAAGAAAATATTGAATACTCAAACGAGGTATAAGTCAAAGAAGTATAAATAATGAGGTGAAGAGTTTGATAAGCGATTATTTAAGTGCAATAAATTGGTTTTTTAAATCCTATGCACTGCTCTTTGTCGTAAATATAATATTCAGCATGATAATAATATTTGCCGAAAGGAGAAAACCCATATCCACTTTGCTTTGGGTAATGGCGATCAATTTTCTACCTATTTTCGGATTTATTCTTTATTTGTTTATCGGGCAGGATCTGTCCAAAAAAAGGATGTTTGACAGAAAAGGTTCTATAATGGAGGATGTTGGGAAAATTTCCTCCTCTCAGTTGAACCTCATAAGAAAAGGCGAAAAATTTCTAAAGAAAAGAACCAGGGATTACTTGGATATAATAGAGATGTTCAACAAAGGCGAACAGGAATTGCTTTACTCGAGAAATTCCGTGACTAAGTACAATAACGGCAAGGATATGTTCAAACAGTTGTTTGAAGATATAAATAATGCAAAGGCCGCTATCTATATCCAGACATACATATTTAAATCTGACGATCTCGGCAAGGATTTGATTGAACTTCTAAAGAAAAAGGCGGGAGAGGGGCTGGAAGTCATATTGCTTGTAGACGGCATGGGCGGTAGGAAGTTTAAAAGCAAAGACAGAGAAGATTTAAAAAGACATGGAGTGAAAGTTGAGATATTTTCCCCGGGGCTTTTCAAAACTATAAATACACGTATTAACTACAGAAATCACAGAAAGATAATAATAATAGATCACATGGTGGGATATGTGGGCGGAATTAATATCGCAGATGAATATGTGTCCAGAGATAAAAAATTCGGGTTTTGGAGAGATACTCATTTGAGGATAAAGGGAGATGCCGTCATAGGACTGGAGTTTAGATTTTTTTTAGATTACAGATACACATCGGGAAGAGAAGACGGAGGATTTATATCTCTTATTCCGGGTGTTTTTGAAGATGAAGAAAAATACAATACCGAGATGTGTATAGTTACAAGCGGGCCCAACACCAAAGTGAACTCCATAAGAAATGGATACGGGAAAATGATCACCCGTGCAAAAAAAAGTGTCTACATACAGACTCCTTACTTCATACCTGATGAAGGTCTGTACAATGCTATTAAAAGTGCGGTTTTATCCGGAGTGAATGTAAATATAATGATACCTAAGACAAAAGATCATATATTTGTGCATTGGGCATCTCTATCCTTTCTCGGCGACTTGATTCAATGGGGAGCAAAGGCTTATTTATATGACGGAGGATTTCTACATTCAAAAGTGATTACCTGTGATGATTATTTATCCAGTGTAGGAACGGCTAATTTCGATATAAGGTCCTTTGAATTGAATTTTGAAGTAAATGCCTTTGTGTTTGACGAAGCACTGAACCGCTCGTTGGTTGAAGATTTTGAAAGAGATGTGGAAAAGTCCATAGAAGTCACAAAGGAATACTACGCTGCAAGAAGCCTGATGGTCAAGTTCAAAGAGGGAATAAGCAGACTTATTTCACCCTTATTATAGAAAGTAGTGATAAATTTGTCATTTGAAAAAGTAAGAGAATTTTTAAAAATTAAAAACTTAGAAGACAGGATAGTTTTATTTGATGAATCCACAGCAACGGTGAAACTTGCCGCTGAAAAACTCAATGTAAGAGAGAGTCAAATAGCCAAGACTCTTGCATTTAAGGATGAAAAAAATCATGAAGCCCTGCTCATAGTTGCCTTGGGAGATAGAAAAATAGACAATAGAAAATTCAAAGAAACATTTAAACAAAAGGCAAAAATGTTGGCTAAAGAGGAACTCTTGGAGCTGGTGGGTCATGAATCAGGCGGGGTATGTCCCTTTGATGTCAAGGACAGCGCAAAAATATACTTGGACGAGTCTTTGTATGAGGAAGAGGTTATATATCCTGCGGCAGGCTCCGTGAATTCTACAGTTAAACTGTCTCTTGAAGAACTTGAAAGAATTCTTAAAGATTATCAATGGGTAGATGTGACTAAAAAATAGAATTTTATTATAAACTGGATAAATATGAGAAAACTGCTAATTTTAGCAGTTTTAATTTTTTGTTTTGAAAATAAAGATAAAGTCCATATAATTGTGTAAAAGTAAAAAAGCCATAAGGTTACCAAT
>CAYFRD010000024.1:0-26961 GCA_964345555.1 uncultured Peptoniphilus sp.
TATACAGATATTCTCTATGTTATAATATATTTACGTTGACTTTGTTAGTGAGATGTTATTTTAAATAAAATGGAGGTATGAAATGTTTAAGAAGAATTTAAATAAAGTCTTAGGTATTTCTCTTTGCGCGGCAGTTTTAATGACAGGACCTGTTTTTGCAAAGGAATTTAAAGATGTTACTAAAAACGGACCTTATGGCTGGGCTTATTCATATATTGATGAAATGAGCGATAAGGGTGTAATTGAGGGATACCCCAATGGTAATTATGAACCGGACAGAGCGGTTAGCTTTGAGGAGGTACTTCAATTGTTAAAGGGCGTTATGAATGCTCCTAAGGATGAACTTGACAGAGCTGTTGCAAAATACGGAAGCGACTTGACTTATAATGGAGTTGCAGGATGGGCTAGAGATGCGGCTGCCATTGCAATTGAAAGAAATGTAATTACCATGGAAACCATCAAGGAAGCAAAAAGTAAGGGATTTATCAACCAAGACAACATAATTTATCCCGACAGAAATACCATCGCCGTATACTATGCAAGAGCACTAAATCTTTCTGCAAATGGAGACGAATCCTATCTAAGACATGATGATAAGGACAAGATTCCAAGCGGTACAAGAGGATATTTGGCATCTCTTGTAAAGGAAGGCATATTTGCAGCAACGGGCTCTGATGGAAAGTTCGAAGGCACAAGACACATCAGAAGATCCGAAATGGCAAAAATTACAAAGCTTTCCTATGATCATGCAAGAACTGCAAGTTTAAGCCAAGAAACCAAGACTATAACAGGTAAGGTAATACTGGCTACAAACTTAAATAATTTAGATACAATAATTGTTGAAAGCGGTAATTCAAGATACCAATTCAGAGTTAACTACAGCACTGAATACAAGATGAACAATCAAACGGTAAAATTCAGCGATATCAAACCGGATCAAGAAGTGAAGATAACTTATGTGACTTCATCGGATAAAATGGCTGAAGGCACTGCTAAAAAAGTCGAAATAACAAATAGTACAACCGATTTAATAGGATATGTTACAGGTAAATCCTACAATACTATAAAGATAAATTATACAACTGACGCCAAAAACATAGACTTTTCAAAGGATCAAAGAATAACGACAAATCAAACAAAGGACTTTGAGTTTATAAACGGTGCAAAAATCTACAAACTTGGAAGAGCGATTTATGTAAGTGATATTCAATATGATGATTTAATTGAATTTAAAACAGATAGCGCAGGAAAAATAAAAGAAGCCTATATATATCCCAGAAACGGCAACGTTTCAGGAACTGTAGTAAGTGTTACCACCAGCACTACTAACAACGTAAGAGAAAGTGTAAAACTTAGATTGGATGACGGAAAAGAATATGTATTTTACGGAAACTACCCGACATACAACGGTTGGAATGACAGTAGTAACTGGAACTACAACAGTCTGTTCAACAATTTGAGATATGGCGACAGAGTAACTTTCAATACCAATTATAAATTGGTTACTAATGCAAGCAACAATCAAAATACAATCACGGGACAAATAACAGACGTTTACACATACTATCAAAAAAGATCCGATGGAACTACAGGAGAATTAAGACTTAGAGAAAGTAATTATGCTGAAAAAACTTATTATCTAACCGATAGAACAAAGTACAATATAAGCACGGGAAATCTTGGAATCTATAATCCTAGTTTAGAAAACTTGAGAGGAATGACAGTAAGATTGGCTTTAGACGGAGATAGAATAGTCGAAATAAGCGATATTGGGAATAACAGGAACTTCGACGTTGTTGCTCAAATTATAAATGTAAAAACAGATAATGCTTTCGGTTCATTTGTTTCCAGAACTTACAGAATCAAGATAATAAATGATAATAGACAATCAGGCGGAATTAAATTCGGAGATGAGTTTGATTTCAGAATTGAAAATACCTATAATAGTGAGTCTTTTAACAAGTATGACATTGTCAGAATTTCAGGATTGAAAGATAACAAAGACTTAAAAGAAGTAAAAATTAAACCGATAGAAAGAAGATTCAACGAATATTTCGGAGAATACTACTATAACTTCTATCAAAACTACTAAAATGGAAAAAAAGAGCCAAGCCGGTCTTGGTTCTTTTTTTATGCACAGAAATAATATTTTAGGTTGTGTTGATTTTTATAATTATTTACTATATATTTATTTAAAACGGAGGGTAGATAATGAAAATTTTATTTGATGCACAAGGCGGAGACAATGCACCTTTAGAGATAATAAAGGGAGCAATTGATGCAAGAGAAGAATTTAATATAGATATAGCGTTGATAGGCGATGAGCAGGATATAAGGGCAAAGGCTGCAGAAGAAAACATAAATGTGGACTTTGAAATAATCAATGTAACGGAAAAGATAGAAAATACAGATGATCCTGCCATGGTCATAAGAAGAAAAAAAGATTCATCAATTGTCAAAGGACTAAGTCTTTTATCGGAGGGAGAATACGATGCATTTTTGTCCTGTGGAAGCACAGGAGCGCTTTTGGCAGGCGGATTATTCATAGTAAAGAGGATTAATAATGTTTCAAGAGCTGTACTGCCGACTTTTCTTCCCAATATAAAGGGCAAAACTTTAGTAATAGACAGTGGGGCTAATATGGATTGCAGTGAAAAGTTGATTTTTGAATTTGCAAAGCTTGGTAAAGTTTACCTGGAGTCTTTAGGTTATGAAAATCCGCGAGTGGGACTTTTAAATGTGGGAGTAGAAGAAGGCAAAGGCAACAGCGTGACCAAGGCGTGTTACCAATTACTTAAAAATTCCGATTTGAATTTCATAGGAAATGTAGAAGCGAGAGATGTGAGCTTTGGAGTCTGTGATTTGGTGGTATGTGATGGATTTACAGGCAATGTACTTCTAAAAAACACAGAAGGCGTAGCTATGTTTTTAGTAAAAACTTTTCAAAAATTACTTGAAGAAACCGATATCGATAAAAATGAAGGCAAGTTATTACTTGCAAAACTGTTCAAATCTCTTGACTATCAAGAGGTCGGTGGTGTAATATTACTTGGGCTCAATAAAATAGTTGTAAAGGCGCACGGAAGCAGTGATGCAAAAGCTGTTAAAAATGCGGCCAAATCAGCTATTCAGGCGCAGGACAAAGATATTATAAAAAAATTATCAGATGTTTTTATGGAGGAAGTTAAATGAGAGAAAGAATTTTACAATTGATAGCTGACCAATTTAATAGAGAAGTGGAATATTTAGATGAAGACATGTCATTTGTAGATGATTTGGCTGCTGATTCAATTGATATTGTTGAACTTGTAATGAGCATTGAAGATGAATTCGATATTGAAATCGATGACGAAGTACTGACTAAAATGCACACTATTGCCGATGTGCTTGATTATATGGAAGAATTAGAGTAATTCATGAATGTGAAAATTGATGAATTGTTAAAGGTATTGGATTACGACTTTAAGGATATAAATTTACTCCATACCGCTTTAATTCATTCATCATATCAAAATGAAAATCAAATTGATTACAATAATGAAAGGCTTGAATTTTTAGGTGATGCGGTTTTAGACTTAGTGATGGGAGAATATTTCTTTAAAAAATTCAAGAATTGTGACGAGGGAACTCTTTCCAAAATGAGAGCAAGAGTTGTTAATGAAGACAGTTTGTACAAGGTGGCTTTGTCCATAAACTTAGGCGAATATATACAACTGGGGCAAGGAGAGCTTAAAAACGGCGGAAATCTGAAAAGTTCCATATTGTCAGATGCTTTGGAAGCCTTGATCGGAGCAATATACATCGACTCCGGCATAAAGATTGCCGGGGAAGTAATTATGAGATTATTCAAGGAAAAACTCGGAAAGATTAAAGACAAGGGATATACTTTCAGTTTTAAATCGGAAATACAGGAATATTTTCAAAAACAGGAGAAAAGCATAAAATATGTGCTTTATGATGAACAAGGGCCGGACAACGATAAGGTATTTTACACCAACCTGATCATTGGTGACGAAGTTTTCAGCAGCGGGTATGGAACTAGCAAGAAGAAATCAGAGCAAATGGCAGCGTACAACGCCCTTATAAAGTTGGGTAAAATTGATGAGTAGAAAAAACATAATCCCTATTTTTGTTCCTCATTTAGGATGTCCAAATGACTGTGTTTTTTGCAATCAAAAAAAGATTGCATCGGCCTCTACAAATGTAGATGAGGCATTTGTAAGGGATAAAATAGAAGAATATTTAAGCTATTTCAAAGACAGGAATAATGTTGAGATCGCTTTTTACGGAGGGTCTTTTACAGCTATAGAAATATCGGTCCAGAATTCTCTATTGAAGATTGCTAAGGAATATAAGGATAGAGGTATAGTTAAGTCCATAAGGCTGTCCACCAGACCGGACTGCATAGATGGAGAAATACTGAGTAATTTAGAGAGATTTGGTGTCGATACAATAGAACTTGGAGTTCAAAGTCTAGATGAAAATGTGTTGAAGCTTTCCAATAGAGGGCATAATTCAAAATGCGTGTACGAGGCATCAAAGCTGATAAAAGAGTACGGTTTCCAATTGGGATTGCAACAAATGTTAGGATTGCCGGGAGACAGTAAGGCACTATCATATCACACTGCTTGTGAATTTAAGAAAATCGGACCGTCATTTGTGAGGATATATCCTACTCTTGTTATTGTAGACACAAAGATGGAAAGAGATTATAAATCCGGGAAATATACCCCTATGTCCTTGGAAGATACCATACACATATGCAAAGAGTTGCTTAAATTTTATATTTTAAATGATATTGATGTAATAAGAATAGGTCTTCAACCAACGGAGAATATAAAGCTTGGAGCAGATGTAGTGGCAGGGCCCTTTCACCCGTCCATAAGACAGTTGGTATCGGAAGAACTGTTCTATGATTTTTTTGTGGAATATTTCAAAAACATTGACACAGCAGGAAAAGTGATGACAGTATACTCTTCCAACAAAAATATTTCAAATATTGCAGGACAGAACAAAAGCAACAAAAACAGAATAAGTGAAAAGTTAAATTTAAGAGATATAAAACTGATGTTTAAAAATTTATCGGATTATGAATTCATCATATGCTTAAAGGATGAAGAATTCCGCATAGATATAAGAGAACACATAAATACGGAGATAAAATGCACTTAAAAACCATATACATACAAGGATTTAAATCTTTTGCAAATAAAACTAAAATTGAATTCAACAACAAGATAACCGGTATTGTGGGGCCGAATGGAAGTGGGAAGAGCAATATCTCTGATGCAATAATGTGGGTTCTTGGAGAAAGTAGCGCTAAAAATTTAAGAGGTGCAAAGATGGAAGATGTCATTTTTTCCGGAACTGATAACAAGAAAGCACTGTCCCTTGCCGAAGTCACCATAGTATTGGACAATACTGACGAAACATTGCCGGTTAAATATAGGGAAGTATCTGTGACCAGAAGAATGTACAGGTCGGGAGAAACGGAGTACCTCATAAATAATGTCAAATGCAGATTAAAAGATATCAAGGAATTATTTATGGACACAGGCATAGGCAAAGACGGATATTCACTCATAGGACAGGGAAAAATAGAAAGCATTCTCAGCAGCAAACCTGAGCAAAGGAGAGCTGTCTTTGAAGAAGCTGCAGGCATATCCAAGTACAAATTAAGAAAAACTGAAAGTGAAAACAAATTAAAAAAGACAGAAGACAATATCATAAGATTGAACGACATAATCACAGAGATAGAATCCAGAGAAAAATCCCTGAAGTTTGAGTCTGAAAGGGCAAAAAAATACAGAGGTTTTTTTGACGAACTAAAAAAATATGAAATAGAGGATGCTTTTTTAAAAATAGAATATGAAGAATCTAAAAGTTCAAAAACCACAAAAGAAATTGAGATTTTAGATAATGAAATAAATGGATTAAAATACAGCATTGAAAAAGACAGAGCTTCAAGAGATAGATGTAGAGTTGAATTTGACGATTTGCAAAATTCAATAAGTGACAAGCAGCAGGTGCTGATTGAGCTGAACAATATAATAGAAAAATCAACTTCACGAAAAGAAATCATTAAAAACAAAGAAGAAAGCATTTCAAATAATATAAAATCCAAAATTGATAAAATAAATGAATTAAAATCTAAAAATGCAGATCTGGAAGATACAAAAAAAATACTGAATGAAGATCTTCAAAAAATAGAGTATGAACTTTTGAATCTAAATGAAAATTTGGAAAAACAAAAGTCTATTTTTGATGCAAAAAATAAATCTTTGACTGATTTTGAAGAAGATTTAAGAAGACACAACGAGGATTTATTGGTCTTAAATAAAGAAAAATCAGAATTAAATTCAAAGATTGTTCTTGCTCAGTCGTTGATTAAAGATAGGCAGGAAAGAATTGATTCCATAGACAGAAATCTGAAAATTTTGGAAGACAATAAAATTGAAATCTTTGACAGTATAAATTACGAAAAGACTTCAAAGGACAAGATTTTTGAAGAACAAAAGGGAATTTTAGAAAAACTGAAGAAATTAGAAATCGAAGCCGAAGATTGTGAAAATGAAATAGAAAATACCAATACACGATTAAATGAATTAAATCAAAGTATAAGTAATAATGAGGCGAGGTTCAATGTTTTAAAAAACATAACGGAAAATTATGAAGGGTACAACAAAAGCGTAAAGACCTTTATGAATTTGGGTAAGCGTAAAAACCTTTTTGGAGATGAAATGTTGGGTCCCGTTGCGGAGAATATAAAAGTTGATCAAAAATATGAAGGAGCTATTTCCGTTGCACTGGGTTTTTCATTACAAAACATAATAATAAAGCGCAGTAAAGATGCAAAAAAAATGATCGATTTTTTATTTGAAAATAAAATCGGAAGAGTTACCTTTTTGCCTATTGATTCAATAAAATTTCACAGACCTAAGATAGATTTGAATTCCTATGGAGTAAGAGGCGTTTTGGGATTTGCAGATGAATTTGTAAAATTTGATGACAGTATAGCCGATATTATCAAGTACCTGCTAGGTAAAATTATAATTGTCGAGGATTTTGACAGCGCTGAATCCATTTCAAAAAAGACCAACAGATATTACAGGGTGGTGAGTCTAAAGGGTGACAGCTTTAACGTGGGCGGATCTTTGACCGGAGGATTTGTATCCAAAGATTCAAGCGATATAATAAGCAGAAAGTCTGAACTTGAAAGACTGGAAAACTTCATAAGAAAATTGAAAATAGAGTACAATGAAACTCTAAAAAGCAAGAATAATTTGACTGAAAAATTAGAAAATAAAATTACTGTAATCAAAGAACTGGAGAAAAACCTAGAAGCTATAGATAAAAAGTTGTTCTCGTTGGAAAATAATATAGCCAAATTGACACAGAGTAATGAATCAAATGAAGAATATATTTTTAGATATAATTCTGAAAAAGATAAATTAAGAGAGAATATCAAATCTGAAAATATAAATTTAAACATCTTCGTTGCAAGGTTAGAGGATATAGATATAAAGCTGGAAGAAAAAGACACAGAACTTGAAAAAGACGAAAAAGTTTTGGATTTAAAGGTTCAATTAGAAGAACTTAGAAATCAAATTTCAAATTCAAAAGTAGAAATTGTTAAATTGAATTCAAAAAAAGAATCCGCAGATAGGGAATTGGTAAATTCTGCCGATACCATAGAGCACAATCTTAAAAAATTGGAAGAATTGCAAAGTGATATAGAATTTGGAGAAAGGCAGCTTAAGGAACTTAAAGAAGAATATATAAAAGAAGAAAAAGCAATATCCCTTAACTACGAAATAAAAAGGGAAAATGAAGAAAACTACGACAATTTAAATAAGAGATCAAAAAAACTTGACATAGAGATAACAGAGATATTAAATAGATTAGATGAACTTAGAGAATCGCTGTCGGAAAAAGAAAAGAGATATATCAAATTAGAAGCTCTCATAGAAAATAAAGAGATCAAAATTGAAAATATAAAGGAGAAGATTCTCGACAAGTACAGCTTCATAATCAAAGATGAAAACAGAGAAAAACTGGACATTTCAAAAAGTGAATTAAATGCCAATATTAAGGATTTGACAGGCAAAATCAATGCACTGGGAGATGTGAACCTGCACTCCATAACCGAATATGAGGAAATACTTGCAAAGTTGAATTTTAACCTTGAACAAAAAAATGACCTGATGATTTCCAGACAGGAGATACTTGATGTTCTAAGTGAGCTGGAAATTGAAATGAAGGACATGTTTAAGAAGACTTTTATCAAAGTTTCCAAGTATTTTGATGAGATTTTTAAGATTTTGTTCAATGGCGGAAAGGCACAAATTGAACTGGACAGTTCAAATATATTAGAAGGCGGCATAGATATAAAAGCGCAACCTCCGGGTAAGAAATTTCAATCGCTATCCTTGCTTTCAGGCGGAGAAAGATCTCTTACGGCTGTCGCTCTGATATTTGCATTGCTGAAAGTGCGTCCGGCACCATTTTGCATATTGGATGAAATAGATGCGGCTCTTGATGATGCAAATATTTTACGATATGCGGATTATGTAAGGAAGATACCTGATATTCAGTTCATCATAATAACTCACAGAAAGCTTACCATGGAGATAGTAAATGTCCTATATGGAGTCACCATGGAGGAGAAGGGAATAAGTAAATTAATATCGGTAGAATTAAAAAAATAGGAGGATATTATGTTTAAGTGGTTTAAAAATAAGTTTTCAAAGGATGAAGGAGCTGAAAAGCCCCTGGATAATATAGAAGTTGAAGAAGGAATAAAAGAAGAGGAACTTTCTGAAGAAAGCACAAAAATACAGGAGACTGCATCAGATAATATCCAAGAAGAAAACGCAGAAGTAACAGATGAAAGAGAAGAAGTCTCAGAAGAACCTGAGTCTATGCCCACAGAAGACAATAAAGAAGAAAACAGCTCTGATTCAGAAGAAAATATACACGAAGAAACTTCTAAAGAACAACCCATGTCTTTTTTTGAAAGATTAAAGCAAGGTCTTACAAAGACAAGAAATCAAATGGGTGTAAAAATCAATACACTCATTGGAGCATATGTAAAAATAGAAGACGAACTCTTGGAAGATTTGGAAGATGTGCTTATTTCAGCAGACGTAGGTATGAACACCACCATGACCTTGATAGATAACTTGCGAGATACAATAATCAATGAAAAGATAAATGATCCTAACCTCGTAAAACCCATGCTCAAGGAAGAAGTAAAGAAATTGATGGATATAGAAATGCCGTCTGAAATATCAGAGGAATATCCGCTTATAATTTTAGTTGTGGGAGTAAACGGAGTTGGCAAGACCACAACCATAGGTAAACTTGCCTCCAGATATAAAAGAGAAGGAAAAAAAATATTGATAGCTGCAGCAGATACCTTTAGAGCGGCAGCTATAGACCAACTTAGAACCTGGGGCGACAGAGCAGGAGTGGATGTTATTTCACATTCAGAGGGCGCTGATCCTGCAGCAGTTATCTTTGACGGAATTTCAGCAGCAAGATCCAGAAAGGCGGATATTCTCATTTGTGATACGGCAGGCAGACTTCACAACAAAGCCAATTTAATGAAAGAGCTTGAAAAAATAAACAAGGTAATAAATAGAGATTATCCAGAAGCTGCAAGGGAAACTTTGCTTGTACTTGATGCAACTACGGGACAAAACGCCATAAGCCAAGCCAAGACTTTTAAAGAAGTTTGTGAACTGACAGGAATAGCACTTACTAAATTGGACGGAACAGCCAAGGGGGGAGTAGTAATTGCACTGCAAAGTGAGCTTAAAATACCAATAAAACTGGTAGGTGTCGGAGAGAAAATAGAGGACTTACAAGATTTCAATATGGATAATTTCATAAATGCAATTTTTGAATAAGAGGTGGTAATTTGACATTAACAAGAGCAGCATGGATCGAGATAAATTTGGACAAACTCGTAAATAATATTAAAAGCATTAAATCTCTTGTAGATGACAACACATTGATAATTTCCGTAGTTAAGTCAAATGCCTATGGATTCGGAGTTGAAACTGTAGTTGAAACAATCAAGGATTTGGGGATTAATTATTTTGCAGTTGCAACTTTAAACGAAGCGATAAAGTTAAGAAATAAGTTCGATTCCATAGATATTTTGGTTTTAGGATATACGCCAAGTTATCTGTTTAGATATGCAGTTGAAAACAATATCGACCTTACAATATTTGACAAAAAAAGCGCCGAGGAATTAAATGAAACAGCTTCTTCACTAAATAAAAGAATCACAGTTCATTTAGCAGTGGAAACCGGAATGAATAGAATAGGTTTTTATACTGATGAAGAATCGCTGACAACTATAAAAAGCATATATCAAAGTAAGAATTTATATATAGAAGGGATATTCAGCCATTTTGCAGTTGCGGGAGAAAATGATGAATATACGCAGATGCAGTATGAGAAATTTGTTGATTTTTGCAATAAATTATCCGATAAAGGCATAAACATTCCCATAAGGCACATATGCAACTCACATGCAATAATCAGCTACAAGAAATATAACTTAGATGCCATAAGACCTGGAATCATTCAGTACGGAGATACAGACGGACTTGAAAGCAGATTTAAAGAATTTGACATAAAATACATCGCAGAAGTTAAAGCTGAAGTTTCTCACATAAAGAAGATAAAAAAGGGTGAAAAAGTGAGCTATGGATTGAAATATGAAGCCCAACAGGACACTTCCATCGCCACCATACCTATAGGATATTCTGATGGAATTTTGCGCCAACTAAGCGGAAAAATAGATGTGTTGATAAAAGGAAAGAGATGCCCTCAAGTAGGAACCATATGCATGGATCAAATGATGGTCAATGTAGAGGGTATAGACTGTGAAGTGGGTGATGAAGTCGTGATCGTCGGTTCTCAAGGAAGAGAACACATAGACATTTCCGAGCTGGCGGAAAAAGCCGGGGAAGTGGTAACATCTTTCGGCTGTCATTTTTCAGACAGATTGCCTAAAGTATATATAAAAAACAATAAAAAATTCAAACTCATAGACTACACTCAAGGTTATACGGAGTATTTCTAAAATTTCCTATTTTTTAGGAAATTTTTTTACTTATTTTATAAAAAAGATTGACAAAAAACCAAGGGATTAAGTATAATATACAAGGTCAATGATAAAACTTGACAGAATTTGGTGGTTGTATGATTAGCGATGTATTTGAAATAAATATGCTTTTGGATTTTTATAAACCCTTGCTTTCAGAAAAACAACAAAAGGCAATGAGTATGTACTATGCATATGATTTTTCCTTAAATGAAATCGCAAAAGAACTCAATATAACAAAGCAGGCCGTATCGGATAATATAAAAAGAGCGGAACAAAATCTCAGGTTTTTTGAAAAAAACTTAAAACTTGTTGGCAAGTACACTGAAAATTTGGAAAATAGCAAGAAACTAAGAGAATTAATAGAAAAGTTGAAATTAAATTCTAAGGATATGGATTTAAAAACCTTAGATGAAATTACAGCCATAATTTTTAAATCCGAGGAGGTGTAATTATGGTATTTGAATCACTTTCCGACAAATTGCAGGAAACTCTGTCAAAGCTTAGAGGTAAGGGAAAGCTTACGGAAAAAGACATTGATGTAGCTATGAGAGAAGTCAGGCTTGCACTTCTTGAAGCTGATGTAAACTTTAAAGTTGTAAAAAGCTTTATAAAAAATGTCAAAGAGAGATCATTAGGTTCAAAGGTTTTAGAATCTTTGACACCGGGTCAACAGGTAATCAAAATAGTAAATGATGAACTTACAAAATTGATGGGTGAAGATGAGTCCAAGATAGACTACTCGAAGAAACCCACGGTCATACTCATGAGCGGTCTTCAAGGGGCAGGTAAAACCACCACATCGGCAAAACTTGCAAACATTATGAAAAAATCCGGTAAAAGACCGTTGCTGGTAGCCTGTGACGTTTATAGACCGGCAGCTATAAAACAGCTTCAAGTTGTAGGTGCTCATGTAGATGTACCGGTTTTTTCCATGGGAGATAAAATAAGTCCTGTGGACATATCTAAAGCGGCACTTGAACATGCAAAAAAGAACAACAACGATGTTGTGATAATAGATACCGCCGGAAGACTTCACATAGATGAAGAACTTATGGATGAATTGAAAAATATCACAGAGGCGACAAGTCCCTCAGAAATCCTGTTGGTTTTAGATGCTATGACAGGTCAAGATGCGGTAAATGTAGCAGAATCTTTCGATAAAAGTCTAAAGTTAAGCGGAGTAATTCTCACCAAGTTAGACGGCGATGCAAGAGGTGGAGCTGCGCTGTCCATAAGAGCGGTTACAGATGTTCCGATAAAGTTCATAGCGACCGGAGAAAAACTTGACCAGCTTGAAACCTTTTATCCCAACAGAATGGCAAGCAGAATTTTGGGAATGGGCGATGTATTGAGCCTAATTGAAAAAGCTCAAGCAAATGTAGATGAGCAAAAGGCTGCTGAACTGGAGAAGAAACTCAGAACGCAGACTTTTACCTTTGATGATTTTTTGGACCAGATGGAACAGATGAAAAACATGGGACCTTTAGAAGATTTGCTTGCGATGATGCCGGGAATGAATAACAAAGCTTTAAAAAACATCAATATAGATCAAAAAGAATTTACAAAAGTAGAGGCAATTATAAAGTCCATGACTAAGCAGGAAAGGATAAAACCCGAGATAATCGATATATCACGCAGAAAAAGAATTGCCGAAGGAAGCGGGACAACCCCCGTGGAAGTGAACAAACTTTTAAAACAATTCAGAGATTTAAGAAAAATGATGAAGCAATTTGGTAAGATGGGGAAAAACATGAAAAAAGGCAGATTCAAAATGCCCTTTTCCTTTTAATTAGTTAAAATTTATTTTATATAAATTTATTTTATTTGTGGAGGTGAATTTAATGGCAGTTAAAATCAGATTGAGAAGAATGGGAGCTAAAAAGAATCCCTTTTATAGAATAGTAGTGGCTGATTCACGCAGCCCCAGAGATGGAAAATTCATTGAGGAGATCGGATACTACGATCCTTTGACTGAACCTAAGAAAATTGTTGTAGATGCTGAGAAAGTCAATGCTTGGATAAAGAACGGTGCAAAACCCACTGATACAGTGGATAGACTGTTCAAAGCCAACAAAGTATATGATGTAAAAGCAGAAGAAATAAAAGAAGAATCTTTTGCAGAAGAAACACAAGAAATTGATTGATTTCTATAATGGAGGAATAAAATGGTTGAATTAGTAGAATATATAGCCAAAAATTTAGTAGAAAACCCTCAAAAAGTAGAAATCACCTCTGTTAAAGAGGAAGATGAACTGAGAATAATTCTTAGAGTTGAACAAAGTGATATGGGGAAAGTGATTGGTAAACAAGGCAAAATTGCTAAAGCTATTCGATCTATTCTAAAGGCTGTTTCTCTTAAAGAAGATATAAAGGTAAATTTGGAAATTGAAGAAATTAAGTGATTTTTCAATAATCGGCAGGATAATAAATACCAGAGGAATAAAGGGAGAACTCAAAGTTCAACCTGTAAATGAAGATCTTGAAAGATTTTACAATCTGGAAAGTGTCTTTGTCGGTGAAAATTTGGAAGAATTTGAGATACTTAAAATATCTGATAATAATAGATTTATTTTTATGAGTTTTAGAGGTTATGAAAATATTAATGACGTTTTGCATTTGAAGGACGAGAATATCTACGTTCACGATACAAAGCGTGTTGAACTTAAAGAAAATCAGTTTTTTGTAAATGATATAATTGGCTCAAAAGTCGTAAACACTGAAAATATAGTTTTGGGTATTATAACTGATATTATTGAAAATCCGGCAAATGACGTCTATGTTCTTGAGGATGAGAATTCAATTCAATCCTTTATACCTGCAGTAAAAGCCTTTATTAAAAAGGTGGATACGAAAAATAAAGTGATTGTCGTCGACCCAATAGAAGGAATGATAAATTGAAGTTTGATATTTTGACTATATTTCCTGAATTTTTTGATATTTTAAAGGATTACAGTATAGTCGGCAGGGCTATAAAAGAAAAGATCATCAAAATAAATGCTGTCAATATAAGAGATTTTTCCGAGGATAAGCACAACAGGGTAGATGATTATCCCTATGGAGGCGGTCCGGGTATGCTAATGCAGGCAGGACCTATCTACAGAGCAATTGAATCTGTCAGGGATGAAGAGGCAAAAGTCATATATCTGTCGACTCATGGGAAACCTCTAAATCAAAAGAAACTCATAGAGTTATCAAAACTGGATCACATTGTACTTTTAAACGGTCACTACGAAGGTATAGATTATAGGATAATTGAGAACTATATTGATGAGGAAATATCTATCGGAGATTATGTGCTCACGGGATCAGAGGTGGCTTCCCTGGTAGTAATTGACGGAATTTCAAGACTTCTCCCGGGGGTGCTTAGCACCAGTGAATCCTTTGAAGAGGAATCCTTTTACAATGAAAGGCTGGAGTATCCTCAATACACAAGACCCCGTATATTTAACGGGCGTGAAGTTCCTGAAGTGCTCCTGAGCGGTAATCACAAGAATATTGAAGAATACAGAAATTACATGGCTTTAAAAATAACCTATGAAAAAAGACCCGATTTGATTAAATTTGAAGAATTAAATGAAAATGAAAAAGAAACCTTGATTGATATAAAGAGAGGGGAGGTAAAAAAATGGACATAATCAGAGCTATTGAAGAAGAACAAATCAATAAAGATGTACCGGAATTTAGAGTTGGAGACACAGTACAGGTACACTACAGAATAATTGAAGGAACAAGAGAAAGAGTTCAAGTGTATGAAGGAACAGTCATTAAAATACAAGGAAAAAGTTCAAGAAAAACTTTTACAGTTAGAAGACTATCCTATGGTGTAGGAGTAGAAAGAACATTTTTACTATATTCTCCTAGAATTGCAGATCTTGTAGTTACAAGAAAGGGTAAAGTAAGAAGATCTAAACTATACTATCTTAGAGACAGACAGGGTAAGGCTGCCAAAGTTAAAGAAAAGAAAACCTACAGATAAAATATGGTTTTGTCATAGAGTATGCTCTGAATATTGGATATTTATCCTATATACGGAGCATATTTTTATATTTTCCTTTTAATTTAGCTGATAAAACTATATAATGTAAATATCAATGTTTAGAGGGAGAAATATGAAAAAAATATTTTTTTTATTATTAATAGCAATATGCGGCGCCGGAATATATGGATTGTTTTTTTTAAGCAACAGAAGTTCCGGAGAAACATCGGATAAATACAAAGAATTCAGTTTTATATCAGAAGCTGAAGACATAGAAAAAACCGAATTTAAAAGAAATGACGGAATGTATTTTTTATCACTGGATTACATAAAGGGACACTTAGATGAAGATGCATATTATGACGAAAATGAAAAAACTGTAGTTTTAGTAAATGATACAGGCACAAAAAGAATTAATTTGGATTCAAAAGAATACGATTTAAACGGACAAAAATTGGAGCTGAGACAGCCGGCAACGGAAGAAAACGGCAAAATATTTTTGCCTATTGAAGCTTTCATCTATGACTATCCTGTGAGTTTAAGATTTGTAAATGATAAAAATCTACTTCTTCTTGATTTTGAAGATGTGGAATATGCAAAGGGAATCTCTACGGGAGACGGGTTGAACATGCGTGAGAAAGACAGCCTCAAATCCCCCATAGTTTCCATACTCAAAGACCAAGAAGAAGTGTATGTATACGGAGAAATAGGAGATTTCTACAAAGTTAGACAAGTAAACGGATACATGGGTTACATACAGAAAGATTTACTAGAAGTACATTTTCCTGAAAATAGATTTGAAACTGAAAAAAATGAAAAGAAAGAGGCTAAGGAGCCTCTTAATTTAACTTGGGACTATACTTACGGAGTTCAAAGCGATGAATCTGTAGGAAGTATAAAAAATATTCCGGGGCTTGATGTAGTTTGTCCTACTTGGTTTTCAATTTCAGATACCGAAGGAAGTATCACAGATAGGGGAAATTATTCCTATGTCAGATCCTATGAAAACTTAGGTATAGATGTGTGGGGTTATCTGGACAATTCTTTTGATTCGCAAATAACTCATGAAGTTTTAAGCAGCAGTTCAAAAAGAGCAAAGGTAATAAACAAAACATTTAACCTTACGAAAAGATACAATTTAAGCGGAATAAACATAGATTTTGAACATGTGAATATTGAAGACAGAGATTTAATAACCCAATTTGTAAGAGAACTCGCAGGAGTTTTTAAAACTGAAGGTTTGATTGTAAGTGTAGATGTAACACCGCAGATATCGGGGAATGTTGAAAATGAACCCTATGACAGAAAAGAACTTGCAAAGATATGTGATTATGTAATGGTGATGGCATATGACCAACATTGGGCTACATCTGATAAAGCAGGTTCTGTGGCTGAATATACTTGGGTAGAGGGAAATATCAACAATCTGTTCAGGTCAATACCCAAGGAGAAGTTTATACTTTGTGTACCTTTTTATTCCAGACTTTGGGAAGAATCGGGAGATAATTTAACTTCCAGTGCAATATCCATGGGCAGAGTCAGGGAGATTATTACCAACAAGGGATTGAAACCAACATGGGATGATGAGATCAAACAAAACTATGTGGAATATAGCGAAAACGGCAAAAAATATAAAATGTGGATTGAAAATGCAAACAGCATTGAATGGAAAGCCAAACTGGTAAACAAATACAATTTAAGAGGCATAGCCAGCTGGCAAAAGGGATTTGAAACTGCTGATGTATGGAATGTAATTTCCGATGTATTAGATTATAATATACACAGCAAGTGATTTTAAAATATATAGACGAGGATTTTACGTTTAAAATATTGACAAAGTAAATAGTGTATTATAGACTTATACTATAGTTTTATAAGGGGTGTTGGATATTTTAGCACAAACGCATAAATTAGTCGCAAACAACATTCATCAAGAGATACTACAGAAATACGGTATTGAACTAAACAAAAGCAAATTGGAATGGGGTTCCGTTGCACCGGATGTGTTACCCTATTATAAATTAATAAGACATTATAAAGACGAAAGCCTTAACTATATAGTAAGAGAAATTATTTCTTTAATATATCTTTGCAGATATTCAGATTTGAATGCTGTGGATAGTCTTGTAATAAAGCATTTGAGCAGAAAGATAGGCATAATTTCACATTATCTTTGTGATTATACCTGTTATCCTCATGCTCACAGAATGACATTTTTAAATGATATGAAAAGTCACATAAAATACGAATCAGATCTTGCAGAATACGCTTTTGATCACGATTTTAAAAACTTGAATTTAGACATAGAAAAATTAAATATATATGATGATAGCAATAGAAGTTTGAACACGAGAGTCAGTGAGTATATTAATAGAGTAATTGACGATTATTTAAAGGCACCAAGCTGTTTTGAAAATGACTTAAACTATGCTTTTGAGTTAAGCAAGGAAATAACCTGCTTTATAATAGAAACAATATTAGATTATTCGGAAGAAATGCAATATCAATTTATTTGATTATGTTATATTGAAATCTCTCATTTGAGAGATTTTTTTATATATAACAAATGTTCCGATCGGCATCACTACAATGCACAGTACGGACTTTTGTTTATTTTAAAATTTGGGGGAGAAAATGAGAAACAATTCTGAAGTAACAAAATTGAATTTAAAAGAAACACAAATGGCTATTAAATCTTTAAAGGACTATTTCCAAAGAGATTTATCAAATACGTTGAATCTGGCAAGAGTTACGGCTCCAATCATGGTTAGACCTGAAACGGGATTAAACGACAATCTTGGTGAAGGAGAAAAAGCCGTTCATTTTAAAACAAAAAATTATAAAATAAACATAGAAATCGTACAATCCTTAGCGAAATGGAAAAGAAATGCATTGCATGAATATGGCTTTAAGTGCTATGAAGGTCTATATACGGACATGAACGCCATCAGACCAAATGAAGAATTGGATGTAATTCATTCACTGTATGTGGATCAATGGGACTGGGAAAAAATAATAAAAAAGGAAGACCGAAATGAAGACTACTTGAAAATGGTAGTGAAGGAAATCTATGAAGTTTTTAAAAGGTCTGAAGAATATATAAACCAAGTATATCCACATGCTTTCACAAAAAAATTGCCTGATGAAATATTTTTTATAGATTCTCAAAAACTGTTGGAAATGTATCCAGATTTGGATGCAAAGGGTAGAGAAAAAGCTATAAGCAAGGAGAAAAAAGCCGTATTTATAATGAGAATAGGTAAAGAACTGTCTGACGGAACACCTCATGATAAAAGAAGTGCGGACTATGACGATTGGGACTTGAATGGAGATATATTGTTTTATAATCCTATTTTAGACGATGCTTTTGAACTGTCTTCCATGGGCATAAGAGTGGATAAAGATTCTTTAAACAGACAAATTAAGCACCTTCATCAAGAAGAAAAACTTGAGATGAAATTCCATCAAGATATCATAAATGAAAAATTACCCTTCACAATAGGGGGCGGAATCGGACAATCAAGACTTTGCATGTTTTTCTTGGAAAAACGCCACATCGGCGAAGTTCAAGCCTCTGTGTGGGACGAAGCAACCATAGAATATGCAAAGAAAAACGGTATTATATTACTATAAATAAATTAAAAAATTAGCAAGTAGCCTTATATTATTTGAGGCTACTTAATTAATTTGTAGAAACTATTATTTTAATTATTAAATTAATAAAAAGATATTAACTAATAGGAAAATGTTTTATTAAATTTCTAGTACAAAAATATGGCAGTTAGTGTACAATATATTTAGTAGAGATTAATTAAATTTGATAGGTACTTGAATCTAAAAATAAATTAATTGAGAAAATTATACGATTCATATTTTGAAGTCAATATCATCAGCCATATACAAACGATTGCAAAGGAGGAATAAATTGCTTAGCAAGTTAAAAATAAAGTTGGATATAGATTCAAGAGATATAGGATATAATTCAGGGTCTTTGTTTCAGGGAGTTTTGATGGAAAAAATTGATAGGGAATTCGGATCAAAACTACATAATTTAACTGCGAATCCCTACAGTCAATTTATCAGGCGTTCAAGTGAAGGTACTATTTGGCAGGTTTCTACAACTAATAGAGAAGCCTACGAAAAAATTTTACTTCCTTTGTTAGAATTGGATAAAATTTTTTTAAAAAATAAAAATCAGGAATTAAAAATTTTGGAAAAAACTTTAGAAACTGTTCCAAGGGAAGAATTTATCGAAGAAAATTTATTCGGAAAAGAAAATGCGGACAGAATTATATTTAATTTTGTCACGCCGACTGCATTTAAAAAGGATAACAGATACATAATAATTCCGGAACCGGGACTGATTTTTCAAAATTTAATTCGGAAATTCGATTCTTCAGGAGGAGAACAAATATTTAGCTATGAACTTTTAGACGAAATAAATAATTGTGTACTTATATCTCGTTACAAATTGAGAAGTAATTTATTTAATTTAGAAAAGACAAAGATTCCGGCATTTATGGGCAGTTTAGAGATAAAAGCACAAACTACCAAGGAAATTAAAAATATATTGAATCTTTTAGGTGCTTTCAGTAATTTTTCAGGAACGGGAATTAAATGTTCCATGGGAATGGGAGGAACTTTTACAGGAGGTGTAAAGCTTGGATGAAAGAAAATTAAAACTTATGGTTGGCTCTGTGCTACATGATTGCGGCAAAGTATTATACAGAGTAGATGATGGAAGAAAACATTCAATCTCAGGGTTTGATTTCATTAAAGAGGATTGCAATATCAAAGATTTGGATATATTGGATTGCATAAGATATCATCACAAGAAAGATATAGAAAGAGCTGATTTATCCAAGGATAATTTGGCGTACATAACTTATATTGCGGATAATATTTCTTCGAAAGCAGATAGGCGTAATTTAAAAGAAAAGGGTTACGGTTTTGATAAAAATATATCTCTTTACAGTGTATTTAATATTTTAAACGGTAATGCAGACATAGGAAAGTATCAGCCGAAATACTTAAATCACAATGCTGGAATAAATTATCCGACAAGGGAAGATATAAATTATAATTCCGTGTACTATGGTGAAATAAAAAGCGCTATAAGGGACAAATTTAAACAATTTGCATTAAACGAAGATTATATTGCATCTTTGCTGGAGATTTTGGAGGGGTATCTAACCTACGTGCCTTCTTCAACATCTAAGGAGCAGGTGGCGGATATTTCTCTTTATGATCATTTAAAGATGACAGCTACTTTTGCAACTTGTATTTACGATTATTTTAAAGAAAAGGGGATTGAAGATTATTCAGGATTGCTTAATGACAGCAAAAGATATTATGAAAAAAATATGTTTTATCTATATAGCTTTGATTTTTCCGGAATTCAAAGTTTTATTTACAATGTTACATCGGATAAAGCCCTGCGTTCTTTGAGGACACGCTCATTTTATTTAGAGATTCTTTTAGAAGACATCATAGATACATTATTGAAAAAGCTCGGACTTTTCAGGGCAAATCTTTTATATTCAGGAGGAGGTCATTGTTATCTCATACTTCCGAATACCGGATTTGTAAAAAACTCAGTAGAGAAATACAAAAATGAAGTAAATGATTGGTTATTGGATGTTTATGGAAGTGAACTTTACCTTGCGGGTGGAGGAAAAGAATGCAATGCCATTACATTTAACGACGAAAATTCAGAACAATATACTCAACTGTTTAGAAGCGTTTCTGAAAAAATATCTAAAAATAAATTAAATCGTTATTCTCCGACAAATTTAAAAAAATTGAACTTCACAGAAATAGTGGACGGATCTAGAGAATGTAAAATCTGCAAAAGGATAGATAAATTAATTGAAAGTGAAAACGGATTGATTTGTGAAATCTGTCAACAAATTCAGGACTTTTCTTCTGAGATTTTGGAAGCTAAATTTTTTGCAATATTGGAGAAAAGTACAGAAGTTCCAAGGAAATCTCTGCCTCTACCACATGATAAAATTTTAGTACCTGCAAGGGAAGAAGCGGATTTATTAGATAAAATTAAAAATGATGAGAACTTTATCAGAGCCTATACTAAAAACGATCAATACTCAGGAAAGGGCATGTCTACAAAACTGTGGATAGGAGATTATAATTTCGATACGAAATTGAATGTTTTTTCCGAGGGAGCAGATGGTATTAAACGTCTGGGCGTTCTTAGAGCAGATGTGGATAATTTAGGACAATCCTTTGTTAAAGGATTTGAAAAAGAATACATATCTCTGACAAGAAGTGCAGCTTTTTCCGCTAAAATGTCTTTATTTTTCAAATATCACATCAATTATCTTTTGGAAAATGGAAAGTTTTCCTTGACCGGAGCAGAAACACCCATAAGGAGAAGAGCATTAATTGTTTATTCAGGCGGAGACGATGTATTTGTGGTGGGAGCATGGGATGACATTATAGAATTTGCCATAGACTTGACAGAAAGCTTGGAAAAATTCACTTTAAACTCGTTGACAATTTCTGCAGGGATCGGTTTGTTCACTGAAAAATTTCCCATTAAATCCATGGCGGAACTTACGGGTAATTTGGAAGAGTATGCCAAGGAAAATAAATATATTGAAGATGGTAAAGAATACTCAAAAAATTCGGTCTGTATATTTAATAAGGAAAATGTTTACTCGTGGAGAGAATTTAAAGAGAAAATTCTGGGAGAAAAATTGGAATTGCTTAAAAATTATTTCGGCGATATTGATGAGAGAGGCAAGAGTTTTTTATATAGAATCTTAGATCTGCTTCGAAGTGAAGAAACAGATAAATTAAATATTGCAAGACTAGCCTATTTATTAGCAAGGCTTGAACCGACTAATAGCTCAAAAAGAGAAACTCATAGAGAATTTTCCAAGAAGGTCTATCGCTATGCAAGAAATGAAAAAGATAGAAAAGAATTGATGGCTGCAATTTATATATTTGTATATTTAGAAAGGAGATAAAATGGAACTCAATAAGATGAATTTTGTAGATGAAGCGGAAAGAGTAATGATTGAATTAGAAAAAAATAATACCGTTCAAAGGCTTACAACTACAAAAATTAGAAACATCCTAACAACAGCTTCTACTATTTATGACAATGCAAAAAGGAAGCAAGGACCTTTAACCGAAGATGAAGTATCCGATGTTCAAGTCCTCAGGATGAAACTGGTTTACGAATATGGACGAAATGAAGCAGGAGTAAGAGATTTTTTGGATAAATCAAAATTGATAGAAAGAGTAAAGAAAATAGGCAATGACAGGCAAAAACTTATAATATTTTGCAAATATCTTGAAGCTTTAGTTGCATATCACAGATATGAGGGTGGAAAGGACTTCTAGGAGGTTAATAATGTATAGTAAATTGGAAATCACAGGTAAAATCGAAGTATTGACGGGAATGCACATAGGGGGCTCAAAGGAATTTTCAGCTATAGGAGCAGTTGATTCACCGGTAATCAGAGACACGTACTCAAATTTGCCCTTTATACCCGGCAGCACTTTAAAAGGTAAGTTGAGATATTTACTTCAAGAAAAATACGGTGAAAAAGCTAAAGACGAAAGAACTACGCATAACGACGATGATATAAGAGTAAAAAGACTTTTTGGTGCTTCAAACGATAAATCCGGAGAAGAACCCATGAAAAGCAGATTATATTTTTCGGATTCATTCATTTCCAATGAGGAATCTCTAAAGAAAATAGGATTGGACGAAATGACAGAAGTTAAATTTGAAAACACTATAAACAGATTTACAGCTATAGCAAATCCGCGCCAAATTGAAAGAGTAATCAGAGGCGTAGAATTTGATATGAGCATAATTTACAATGCAGAAATAGATTCGGAAGTTGAAGAAGATATAAAACATTTAAAAGAAGCTTTTACACTTCTGGAATATGATTATTTAGGTGGAAGCGGTTCCAGAGGATATGGAAAAGTTAAGATTAAAGACTTAAGATTAGATCAAGTATTCGGAGATATGGATTTGGATAGGATCGGAGGACTTAAAGAAATACTGGGTGATATTTAATGAATTATAAAATTTATAAGATGTATTTTAAGACGGGATTGAGAATAGGCACAGGAAAAATTGAATCCCATTCTGTAGAAATGCCGTCGGATATTATTTTCTCCGCTATAATAAACGAAGCATCTCAACTGAATTCAGAAACTTGTGACAAAGTAGTAGCTTTATTTAAAGAAAAATCTTTGCAAATATCAGACGCTTTTCCCTTCATAGGAGATGAATATTTTTTGCCTAAACCTCTGATAAAATTTTCAAATGCATCAGGAGATTCTTCAGAAAAGAAACTGTACAAAAAAATAAAGCACATACCATTATCAAATTTTGAAGCATATGTAAAGGGAGAGTCCGATCCTGAAGAAATATTAAAAAAGAGTGAGAATTTAGGACATAATCAAATTGACACAAAAATTCAAAAAAAACTAAAGGGAGATAACGAAATCTATAATCTATCCTATTACAGATTTAATGATGGAAACGGACTTTATTTTATATTGAGCTATGAAGAAGAATATGAAGAAATCTTTGACAATATATTATACAGTCTCAGCTTTTCAGGAATTGGCGGTAAAAAAACAGCAGGTCTTGGCAAATTTGAAACCATAGAAGAAAGTCTGCCTAAGAAAATAGAAAATAAAATAAATACTGAAAAATCTACTATGCTGTTGAGTACATCTATGGCAAAGGAAGAAGAACTTTACAAAATAGATGAAAATGCAAACTATAACTTGATTAGACGAGGAGGATTTATATACACTGAAAACCCCGCCGGTCGCGGAACCGTAACAAGGCGAAAAAGGACAATGCATTTTTTTAAATCAGGATCTATTTTTGAAACAAAGTTCCAAGGCGATATTTTCAGAGTAGATGACGGATTTGTACATCCGGTATATAGATACGGGATACCCCTTTGGTTGGAGGTGTAAAATGAAAGTTTATGAAGTAACCTTGACCACCCTTGGACCTGTGCATATAGGAAACGGTGAAACAAAAAAGAAGGACAGTTACATCTATGACAGAAAAGAAAATCGAGTCTATATTCCCGATGAAAGAAAAATGATAAAGTGGATAGTAGATAACAACTTACAAAACTCATACGAAGAATTTTTCTACAGCAATAAAAATAAAAGGAAAGATCTGTATACTTGGTTTAAAATCAACAACTTGTTAAGTAAATATAAAAATCTGATGAAGTATTCCTTGAACACAGGAGATCTGAGCAGAGATAGAGACAAAGGCTTAAACGATATAAAGGTTTTTATAAAGGGAGCAGATCAAAAGCCCTATATACCGGGCAGTAGTTTAAAGGGAGCCTTGAGAAATATTCTTTTGGCAAATGATAATAGAGGTAAAAAATCTAAATACTTTATAGAGTACCTGGAGAACAAAATCAAAATTAAAGAACTTGAAAAAAAGGCGGAAAGGGAAGACAAAAACAACTTCAAAAGACAAATAGATGACAAAAACAGCGAGGATATTATGAAATACATATTGATATCCGACAGTGAGCCTTTAAGTCTTGAAGACATGACGATAGTCCAAAAAATTGATACCCACAAAGATGGGAGGTCCAATACAATTTCAGTATTTAGAGAAAGTATAAAGCCGGGTGTAAAAATAAAATTCCAAATGAAACTAAAAGATGAATTTGATATGGATATAGAAGATATTAAAACTGCCATCGAAGAATTTTACTTAGATATGGATTTTTACTTTTTACAAGAGTTCAATGTGGTAGAAAGAGAGGGCAGTTATATCTACATAGGTGGCGGTTCGGGATTTGTATCAAAGACAGTAGTCTATCCATTTATGGACGACAGAGAAAATTCTGTAAAAGTAGTGGGAAAAATCTTGGGAGAAAAATTTCGCGAAATAAAACACAAACAAATGGCAGAACAAAACGGAGTATCTCCGCAAGTATTAAAAACGACGATTTACGGAAGAGAGAAAATGGAAATGGGACTTTGCAAAATAGATTTTAAAGAAGTGATCTTATGATATTGCTAATAACAGAGCAAGGGTCAAAAGTAAATATAGACGGCGGAAAAATAATAATACAATCAGAGACAATAATTAGAGAAGTGCCTAAAGAGTTGGTGGAAAACATCTCTATATTTGGGAACGTTCAACTGACAACCGCATTTGTAAGGCACTGCTTAATGAGAAACATACCCATATCTTATTTCAGCCTGAGAGGAGAATATTTCGGCAGAACGGTAAGTTCCTCAGGAGATAATATAAGTAGATTAAAACAACAGCTCAAAATCACAGAAAACAGGCAGTTTTTAAAAGAATTCGCCAATATAATAATAGAAGCCAAAACAAATAATCAAATAACACTTTTAAGAAGACATAATAAAGTCAAAGCAAAATTAAAAAGAGAAATCGATGAAATAGCAAAGCTTCGAACAAAAATCGGCAAATCTGAAACAGTAGAAGAAATACTGGGATATGAAGGCATTATATCAAGGAACTATTATAAAGGAATATCAAAAATACTTCCTCCAGAATTCGAATTTGAGAAAAGGACCAGACGTCCTCCAAGAGATCCTTTCAATTCAATGATAAGCCTAGGTTATACAATACTGTTTCATGAAATAATCGGTCATATAGAATCAGTCGGATTATCCGCCTATGGAGGATTGATGCATGGTCATAGGCGGAATCATCCATCTTTAGCCAGCGATATAATAGAAGAATTCAGATCACCCATAGTAGACTCGACAGTTATCGACATGATGATAAATGAGAAGGTAAAAAAAGAAGACTTTGAAACAACAAAAGAAGGAGTATTTTTAAAACAAAAAATTCTTAAAATGTACTTAAATGAAATCCAGAAAAAACTTGCAACACGTCAAAAATACTTGGAATACTTAAAAGAACCCACAACATATCGTAAGGCGATATACCACCAATGTAGAAATTTGGTTACCGCAATAGAAGAAAATGACCCTTATTTATATAAACCTTTGAGAGTGAGGTAAATTGAAAGGGAAATAAGATAAATGGAGAGAGAAAATTTTTATATAAAGACATATGAAGAAGAAATCTATGACGATAAAAATCTAATACTTATCATATATGATATAATAGACAACAAAAGAAGAACTAAGTTTTTCAAGTTTTTGTCAGGATATATGCTCCCTGTTCAAAAATCTTGTTTTGAATCACACTTAACAGACAAAGAATTTGAGGAAATAAAAGAAAAAATAGAAAGATATATAGACAAAGGAGAAGACAACGTAAGATGTTATAAACTTTCAGCCTATGGAAAGGTTTATAACTTCGGAATAGATACCGGAAAATATATAGAAGAAATAGTGATAATATGACACGATGGCTTAAAATAAACAATTACAGAAGAAAAACATATAAAAATTTAAAAAACACAAGAAAAGATACAAGGTATCCGCAAACAAATAATCTAACCATTGAAAATACTCAGACACAGAACGCAGGGTAAAAACAAAAAAATCCCCACAAGGGGACGGTAACCCATATTAAACTTTTTTGATATGAAATTAAGAGCTTTGTAAAAACAAAAAAATCCCCACAAGGGGACGGTAACGGATAATCGAAATCCACGTATAGATCTATATCGCCATATGTAAAAACAAAAAAATCCCCACAAGGGGACGGTAACTACAATTTAGTTGCAATCTTCTAGAGAAATCTTTAAACTTGTAAAAACAAAAAAATCCCCACAAGGGGACGGTAACTTTTCCATATATTTGTCTTCATATTCAAAATAGCTTTCCGTAAAAACAAAAAAATCCCCACAAGGGGACGGTAACTTTTCCATATATTTGTCTT
>CAYFRD010000025.1:0-26728 GCA_964345555.1 uncultured Peptoniphilus sp.
TTGTGTCGGGAGTTCTGTGTGCAATGGCATCTTTGAAGAGGGATTTTCTAAGGGAAGTGCTGAATCAAATCGCCGCCCTTTTAAAATCTGTGCCCGTGGTTGTCATAGCGATAATATTTCTTATAATATTTTCAGACAATTCAGTAACCGTTGTCGTGACATTTATCGCTTGTTTTCCCGTCATATACATAAATTTCTTGGAGGGATTGGACAACACGGACATAAAAATGCTTGAGATGGCGAAAGTTTATAATTTTACTGAATGTAAAAAGTGGAAGTACATAAGGTTTAGAGCTGCAAAGGCTCACCTTAAATCGGCAGTTCTCATAACATCGGGCATGGCTTGGAAGGCGGGAATTGCGGCTGAAATCATGGGACTGCCCGACAAAAGCATAGGCGAGGCGATCTATTCATCAAAGATATTTTTATACACGGAGGAGATATTCGCTTACGCTTTGGTAATAATACTGCTCAGCAAAATTACGGAAAAACTCATGATCTTTATTTTCAACACCTTTTATGCAGTATGCATGGAGAGCAAAAATGATTGAAATCAAAAATGTAAATAAAAAATACGACGAAGAAGTTCTTTTTGAGAATTTCAACATATCCTTTTATGAAGGAGAGATAAATGTTCTAATGGGCAAATCGGGATTGGGCAAGACCACCCTTCTGAGAATGATGATGGGACTGGAAGATTTTCAAGGGGAGATAGTCAATCTGCATGTTGTAGCCAATGCGGTTTTTCAGGAGGAAAGACTTGTAGAGGATTTGTCAGCATACAAGAATATAGCTTTGGGATTTAGAAATCAAGTGGATAAAGAAGGAATAATATCGGGACTTGAGGATTTGGGTATAGTGGATAAAATTCACTCGCCATGCAGCGAGCTATCGGGAGGAATGCGCAGAAGAGTGAGTGTGCTCAGGGCTATGGCTTCGCCGTCGGACATAGTTTACATGGACGAGCCCTTTGAAGGATTGGATAGGGAAAACAAAGACAGATTGATAAATTATATAATGAAGAACAGAGGTAACAGAACTATGATCATTGTCCTGCATGATATCAACGATGCAAGGGCACTCGGTGCAAGGATATTCAACATAGATAGGTAAAATAGAAAAACTATTTGTAAAGAAATATTTACTCTCACAAAATTGTTTAAATTTTTTGTTGACAATATATTTAAATTAATCTATAATAAACAAAGCGGTTCAAAAAGGAAACATAAACGACCGGCTAGAATGGAGAAATACTCAAGAGGCTGAAGAGGCTCCCCTGCTAAGGGAGTAGGGCTCATTTTAGGGTCGCGAGGGTTCAAATCCCTCTTTCTCCGCCAAAATGGTGAGGGCCTTTAGCTCAGTTGGTTAGAGCGCCCGGCTCATAACCGGTAGGTCTGGGGTTCAAGTCCCTGAAGGCCCACCATTATAAAGACTATCATTTGTTGATAGTTTTTTTGCCCAGATAGCTCAGTCGGTAGAGCAGAGGACTGAAAATCCTCGTGTCGCTGGTTCGATTCCGGCTCTGGGCACCACAACTCCGTTGCAGTTTGCAGCGGAGTTTTTTGTATAAAAAATATTCCGTCATACCGCGATTCCCAATTGGTAGGGCGGGTCTGTTTGTGTGGAACGGTAGGCATTGTTCTTTACAATGGAGATTGGATATTAAGGTTTACGGAAGGGTGGTAGCAACGTCCGCCAATTAATAAATAAATAGATATATTTTGGGAATGAATTGTAATATATAGTACCTTTGAACCGAATTTAAAAAACCCGGACTACACGGCGGGATAATTATTGTTGTAATAATTTAAAGCAAAAGGCCTTAATTCTTTAGATAGTTAGATATTTATGTAAATTCATTTTATTCAAGATACAAATATCCCGGCACAAAGCCGGGATTGATTTATCTGATTATTCAGTTGCAAAGTTGTCAAAGTATCCTGAGATATAAACCACAGGTGTTCCTTTATCTCCTGAACCGGAGGTCAGGTCACACAGCGAACCTAAGAGGTCTGTGATTCTTCTGGGAGTTGTTCCCAATCCGCTTTCAAATCCGCCCAAGTCCTTTGCTGAAATTTTTTCTTTTAGAAGTTTTTCCGCTTCTTCTTCAGCCATATCTGCAAGTTCGGTGTCGGCGATGTACTTTATCTTGATTTCATTAGGGGTACCTCTGAGCCCTTCGGTGTGAGCAGGTGATACCACTGGGTCCGCAAGTTCCCAAATTTGTCCTACAGGGTCTTTAAAAGCGCCATCTCCGTAAATCATGACTTCAACTTGTTTTTTTGAATATTCCTTGAGATTTTTTTGAACTTCATTTACAAAGGCTTCTCCATCTCTGGGGAACAGTTTTACCATATCAGGGCCCGAAGCGTTGCTGCCCAGTACGCCGAATTCTTCGTTGTAGCCTGATCCGTTAACGGATTCCGTGAGGATGTCGTCAAGCCCGTAGACGTTGTTTGCACCTGCATCCTTTAATTCCATCTTTATGAATTCTCTTGTGTGAGTGGAACATACTAAGGCGTCTTTTGTGTATTTCAATATGGTTCTCGGGTCATTTGAGAAGTGAATTTCAGAGTTCGGCGCGATTTCTTTGTACAGTTTTACATAGTCGATACCTGTGAATCTATGCTTTACTTCTTCGCCGAATATCTTTCTGTATTCCTCTTCTTCAAAAACGTCGGTGTAGGGATTGATTTTGTTGTCATATAAAAGCTTTCTGTCCATCAGATGGTTTCCTACTTCATCTGAGGGGTATGACAGAAGCAAGTGAAGTTTTCTGCCGCTTAATGCGATTGCTTTTAAGATTATTGCAAATCTGTTTCTGCTGAGTATGGGAAATACAATACCTATATCAGAGTCGAACTTATTTCTAATATCTTCTGCGATTTGTTCTATGGTAGCATAATTTCCTTGAGCTCTTGCAACGAGAGATTCTGTAATTGCAATTACATCTTTATCTTTCATTTCAAGATTTTCAGATTCAAAAGCTTTAATTACGGAGTCCGTAACTATTTGAACTAAATCGTCTCCATTTTTTACAATTGGAGTTCTAATACCTCTAACAACAGTACCAAAATATCTTTGCATTAATTTCCTCCTAATTTGATCAATCCCTTTTCAGACAAAAAGCAGTCTAAGACCACATCATTTTTGTCATGGATTACATCTTCAACAAATTGTTTATAATAACCAATTCCCATTTTAACGGGAGTTGAGGTTAAGCTTGAGAAAAATTTATCGTAAAATCCTCCGCCGTAACCGATTCGATATCCTTTTTTATCAAAGGCGAGTCCGGGTGTGACTATGAGATCGGGCAGATTGCTGTCGGCTATATGGTATTTATCCTTGGGAGGTTCCAAGATACCCATGTAATTTTCAATCAATATGTCGAAGGATTTGAGTTCAGATATTTCCATGGTCTTGGTATCTCTATTTACAACGGGAACATAGATCCTCTTGCCGTCGGCAAGGGCTTGTTTGATTATCCTGTGAGTGTCCACTTCATTTTTATAACTGACGAAGATGAAAATATCTTCGCTGTCTTTGTAGAGCTCCGAGTTAATAAAATTCTCAAAGATTTGAGCGTCGGATCTGTCCATGTATTCCTTGTCCAACTGCTCTCTTTTTTTAAAAGCAAGAGCTCTGAATTCTTTTTTATTCATTTGTATCACTCCGCTAATCATTATACTATATTTTCTCTATATCATTAAATAAAAATTCACATATATGCAAAATTTCTTGTTAATTGGAATAGTTTATCATTAAAGGCTTGTAATTTGTAACCGATTTGTAATATAATACTTAATTGAGGAAATAGAAAGGAAAGCTATGATAAAATTTGAAAATGTTTTTAAAGAATACCCAAACGGTGTAATGGCTATTTCAAACATCAATCTTGAAATTCCCAAGGGGGACTTCGTATTTTTAGTAGGACCAAGCGGAGCAGGTAAGTCCACGCTCTTGAAACTTTTAATAAGAGAAGAGAGGGTTTCCAGGGGAAAGATTTTATACAGAGATACGGACATCACCAAGTTGAGGAAATCCAGAATTCCCAAGCTGAGAAGGGACATTTCCCTTGTGTTTCAAGATTTCAGACTTTTGGAAAAGAAGACCGTTTTTGAAAACATAGCCTATGCCTTGGAAATTCAAGGCGAGAGCAAGTCCTTTATAAGAAGATCCGTAGACGAATCTCTTGAGCTTGTGAATTTGTCATCTAAGATAAATTCCTATCCCGATGAATTATCAGGGGGAGAAAAGCAAAGAGTATCCATTGCCAGAGCTATAGTCAACAATCCGCCGGTTCTTCTGTGCGACGAACCCACGGGCAACTTGGATCATGACACTGCTTGGGATATAATGAATGCTCTTATAAACATAAATAAAAAAGGCACAACGGTAGTTATGGCGACCCATGCCGTTGAAATTGTGAACAAAATGCAAAGACATGTAGTGACTCTTTCAAAGGGTTGCATAATTAAAGATGTGGAAAGCGGTGGATATTATGAAGTTAATTAGACAGGCGATAAACATCTTGAAGGAAAGCGTAAATGGAATTTTCAGAAATTCCGCCATGTCCCTTGCTTCCATCATATCCATAGCCGCCATGCTGACGCTTTTCGGTTTCGTGTTTATACTCATGCTAGGAATCAATTCTTCAGTATATAGATTGGGTAATGAACTGGACAAAGTGGTTGTATATTTGGAGGATAATATATCCGTCGATCAGATAAATGAATTGATCGGAAACATAGGAGCTGATGAGCGAGTAAAGGAAGTCACATACACTTCCAAGGAAAAGGCACTGGAAGAATTCAGGGAAAGCTTCGGAGATAATGCTGATATATTGGACAGCGTCGACGAAAATACCTTGCCCGCATCGCTGACCATAAGCCTAAAGGATTTGTCCTATTCAGATGATGTGGTCAAAACCTTTGAGAATCACGAAATTGTAAATAGCATAAGCTACCATTATGAATTGGTTCACAAGATGATAAGCCTGGAACAGGGAGTGAAATACGTGGGTTTTGCCATAGTCATGATACTGTTTCTGGTATCTATACTTATCATACACAACACTGTCAAGATAGCGGTGGCAAATAGAAGAAAAGAAATAGAGATAATGAAGTATGTGGGTGCCACAAACGGATATATAAGAGGACCTTTCTTGATAGAAGGCATAATATTCGGTATAATAGGAGCACTTATTGCTTTTGGTATAGTTTACTATGTGTATAATTACTACCACTGCAGAATTGAAACCGTCATTGAAAATTACGGAATAAATCTCTTGAGTCCTGAAAGCATATACAACAATATATCGGTGATATTTTTATGTATAGGAGTTGGCATCGGATACTTGGGATCACTGCTATCCACAGAGAGATTTTTAGATGTTTAGAGGTGAATTAATGAAAAAGTACAGATTGCCCGTACTTTGTCTGACGGCGGCACTGGTGTTGCCAATGACAGTTTACGGGGGTAGTGCTGATTTAGAAAAAAAACAACAACAGATGATAAATGAAAAGAACAGGGTCTACCAACAGATTCAACAGAACAAAAACCAAATGATGAGCATTGAGAGCGACGTGGCGGAGGTGAATTCCGAGATCACGGTATTGGATAACAAAATCAACTCTTTGAACTCAAGCATTTCGGGATTGGAATCCGACATCAGAAGACTAAATGATGAAATAATTCAGACCAAGCAAGAGCTGGACGAAGCAAATATCAATTTGGAGGAAAAACAAAAGCTTTTTGAAACCAGATTGAGAGCCATGTACATGAACGGCAAAGCCTGTTACCTGGAAGTAATACTTAATTCCAAGAACATGGAAGAGCTCATAAGGAACAATGAAGTGATCGTATCCATCTCCAATGCCGACAAGGAACTGGTGGAATACATAGCGGAACAAATCAAGATAATAGAAGAAAAATCCGCCAAACTTGAATCTGATAAAAACACTCTTGCCATAGCAAAATCAAGCCTTGAAATAGAAAAGGCTGAGCAACAAAAAATCAGCGTTGAAAAAAGAGATTACATGAATGCTTTGGTATCAGATGCCGAAGCCTACAGAGTTGAATACGAAAGAGCGGAAGCTCAATGGAAGAGTCTGGACAGAGAAATCATCAGGCTTCAAAGTCAAATAAAGGAACTTAAAGAACAAGAGAGAATTGCAAGAGAACAGGCGAAGAAAAGCGGTAGAGCATCAGCCAGATCACAAGGTGCACTGCTGTGGCCCGTTCCCGGAAATACGAGAATATCATCGGGATACGGCAACAGACTTCACCCCATATTAAAAACCTACAGATTCCATTCCGGAATAGATATTCCGGCATCAAGCGGAACGCCCATAGTAGCTGTTAAATCGGGCATAGTCATAATGTCCAAGAGCATGGGCGGATATGGAAATGTGGTAATGATAGACCACGGCGACATAGTGACTGTCTATGCACACAACAGTTCATTGAAAGTATCGGTCGGACAGAGAGTAGATGCAGGTGATGTAATTGCAACAGTAGGTTCCACGGGACTTTCGACAGGACCGCATCTCCATTTTGAAGTGAGAGTCAACGGACAAGCTGTAAACCCCTTGGGATATGTATAAGAGGAAAAATATGAAAAAAAAATTCTTGAAAATATTAGGCGTAATTGCACTTATATTGGTGACAAACGCTGCAACGGCAGTATCCTTGATCTACGGATACAGCAACGCGAACTCCGCAACGGGAGTAAAGATAAAATATTTGGAAGATTTTATAAAGAAAAATTACCTCTATGAAGTTAAAGACGAAGACCTTGAAGTAGGAAAGCTGAAGGGGGTCGTATCGGCGTTGAATGATCCCTATTCTGAATACTACACCAAGGAAGAATACAAGGAACTCATGGAGATGACCACGGGCACATTTTTCGGAATAGGTGTGGTGATCACCAAGGGAGAAGACAACTTGATAACAGTAATCTCGCCGATAAAGAATTCTCCTGCGGACAAAGCGGGTATAAAATCCAAGGACAAGATAATAAAGGTAGAAGGTGTGGAATACACCGGAGATGATATGAATGATGCCACCAAGGTCATGAAGGGCGAAAAGGGAACGGAAGTGACCATCACCGTATACAGACCCGATACGGCAAAGAGCAAGGAAATAACCTTGGTAAGAGATGAAATAAGTGTTGAAACCGTAATAAGCGACAAACTTGGTCAAGTGGGTTACATAGGAATAACAAGCTTTGACGAAAATACCGCTGACGATTTCAACGAAGAATTGGATGAATTATTATCTAAAAATATAAAATCGCTGGTAATAGATTTGAGAGGAAATCCAGGAGGTATCGTGGATTCAGCAGCTGAAATATGCGACAGAATTCTGCCTGAAGGTATGATAGTATATGCACAAAACAGATCGAAAAAAAGAGTATTTGAATTCAAATCCGATGAAAATCATTTACAAATTCCCCTTGCGGTGCTTGTAAACGAAGGTTCGGCTTCCGCATCGGAAATAGTCGCAGGAGCCATAAGGGACTATAAAGCAGGCACCATAATAGGACAAAAGACTTTTGGAAAGGGAATAGTTCAAACAGCGAGAATGTTTCCTTCAGGTGACGGAATAAAACTCACCACTTCGGAATATTTCACACCCAAGGGAGAAAACATACACAAAAAGGGAATAAAACCGGACATCGAAATTGAACTGCCTGACGACATTGAAGGCATAGGGATTGAGTACAAAGACACTGACACCCAACTTCAAAAGGCGATAGAAGTATTGAAGGAGAAAAGTTAATCTTTTCTCTTTTCTTAATATAGGGAAATTTAAAACTCCATTTAAAAATAAAGGAGAGATTATGACTAAAAAGGGAATGGTGTACTCGCTGATATCTGCTGTGATATTCGGATTTATGCCGCTGATGACTAAAATATTATATTCCTTCGGAACGGATTTTGTAAATGCAGCATTTTACAGAATGTTTCTGCCCTTGGCATTCATATACATCATAAACAGATTTCGTTTTAAAAAAGACATGAGGCTGGGAGCGAGGGAGTTTAAATACATACTGGCAGGGGCAATATGCTTTGTATCCAATAATTTGTTTCTTTTTAATTCCTACAACTATATAAATTCAGGGACGGCGACGGCAATATTTTTTCTCAATCCAATAATCATTTACACTGTACAATCCGTAAAATATAAAGAAAAACCTACTGGCATTGATATGCTGTGTATTTTAGGAGCACTACTGGGTTTGTTCCTATGTATGGACATAGGTGAGATGAACAGTATAACGGGTGTTCTGATGGCCTTGATGTCCGCCTTTGCCTTCTCGGCATATACCATAGTCGTGGGCAAAGATGTACTCAAGGGATTGGGGTCTTTTAAATTGTTATTTTATATAAATTTTATAGGAGCGATATTGATTTTAATTTACGGATTTACCTTTGCCGAGGGAATAAAAATCGATTACAAGCCTGTACAAATGGCAGCTCTGCTCATATACTCGGTGATATTGTCCATGGGTGCAACCTACTACTACCAAAGGGGAGTGGCTTACATAGGAGCTAGAAATGCTTCGCTGCTGTGCACTTTGGAGTTGGTAGTCAGCGTATTGATAAGCTTATTTATAATTGGAGAACCCGTCAGGAAAATTGAAATATTTGCAGTGTTTTTGATTTTTTTCTGCTCTTTCTTTCTGGTAAAGAATAGTAAAAATTAATGGGTATAAATATTTAATATTAAATGATATGATTAAAATATCAAAAAATGTATTTAAGTGAGGGAATAATTTGGAAGATGTAATGAAGAATTACTATAAATTAGCTTTGGAAAAACACAGTGAGTGGAAGGGCAAGGTGAAGGTTGATTTAGCCTGCTCTTTGGAAAATCATGACGATCTGTCAGTAGCATACACACCCGGGGTAGCCGAACCCTGCAGAAAAATACAGATAAATCCCATGGACGCTTACAGGTATACCTGGAAAGGTAATGTCGTTGCCATAGTTTCAGACGGAACGGCAGTCCTCGGGTTAGGCGATATAGGACCGGAGGCGGCTTTACCCGTAATGGAAGGCAAGGCAATGCTCTTTAAGAGATTTGCGGGAGTAAATGCGGTGCCTGTGGTTTTGAACACCAAGGACACCGAAGAGATAATAAAAGTGGTAAAGGCCATTGCACCTACCTACGGAGGGATAAATCTAGAGGATATTTCTTCGCCTAGATGTGTTGAGATAGAAAGAAGACTTATTGACGAATTGAACATACCGGTATTTCACGATGACCAACACGGTACGGCAATAGTGGCAACGGCTGCCCTCATAAATGCTTTCAGAATTACAGGCAAGGATCCGGCGAATTGTGTAGCAATAGTAAGCGGAGCAGGAGCTGCAGGATCTTCCATAGTGAAGATGATCAAGAAGTTCGGTATAGGAAATATATACTGTTTCGATTCCAAGGGAGTTCTGTCTTCTAAAAAATCTGACGGATATAATTTTGTAAAGAAAGAAATTTTGACAATAACCAACAATGATGATGAAGATTTAACCATGGAGGAAGCCATGGCAAAAGCTGATATTTTCATAGGAGTGTCCTCGGCGGGTGTAATAGATGCACAAATGGTCAAGTCCATGAAAAAAGACTCCGTAGTTTTAGCGATGGCAAATCCGGAGCCGGAAATCGGATACTACGAAGCTGTGGAAGCCGGAGCGAGAATTGTAGGCACGGGAAGATCCGATTTTCCCAACCAAATAAATAATGTACTCGCATTTCCGGGATTGTTCAAAGGAGCGCTTGAATGCGGCGCAACAAAGATAACGGAAGAAATGAAGATGGCAGCTGCCACAGGGCTTGCATACTTTGTCAAAGATGAAAAATTGACGGAAACTCATATAATACCTGAAGTATTTGAAGAAGGAATTGCCGACATGGTGGCGGAAAAAGTTAAAGAGTGTGCCGTAAGATCCGGACACATAAGAAAAATATAGATTAAGAAGCCTTTAATTGACTTAGTATTCGAAATAAACTAAGGATTTAAAGGCTTTTTCATATTGGTATTTAATTTTTTGTATGGACGTTCGCCCAATATATTTATATATTGATAAATATAGATTTATTTAAAGAATTTAAATCGTAACGATATTTTATTATATTTCAACGGTAGATAGAGGTGAAAGCGTGAGGGATTACATTGATTTAAGGGATTTGTTTATAAAAAAGAGAAAAGGGCACGACTTAGGTCATGCCCTTTTGTGAAAATATCATATTTTTATGCACTTAAATTGTTCGGAGGCAGTTTCAACTTGAAATTAATTGTCCTTTAAAAACTCTAAAGCATAGGATACAAAGCCTTGAATTCCCACGGGGATACAATCTTCGTCGACATTCAACTTGGGATTGTGAAGAGTTCTTTGACCTACGTTCTTTTCCGATTCCATTCCCAGCCAGTAGAAAAACACGGGGACTTTTTTACCGAAGGCGCTGAAGTCCTCTGCACCCGATGCCGGATTTTCGGGGAAGATTATATTTTCTTCGCCCAATTGTTCTGTAAGAGCTTTTTTTCCGATTTCAAAAAGTTCCGGATCATTTTTCACTATTGTGTATCCTGGAACGTACTTGATCTCCGCTTCACATCCTAAGGATTTTGCTAAGGGTTCCACTAAATTTTTAATTCTGTCGGACATGCTGTCTGCGACTTCCGTATCAAAAAACCCTAACAGTTCCTTCCATTTCAACTTCGTCGCAGATTACATTGTACCTGTCTCCGCCTTTGATTGTCCCGATGGTAACTACCAACGGTTTAAAAGGACTGACATTTCTTGATACTATAGTTTGAAGGGCTGTGACTATTTGTGAAGCTGCAACTATGGCATCAACACCGTTTTCCGGTTGAGAAGCGTGAGATGCCTTGCCCTTTATTTTGATGAAAATTCTGTTGGATTGTGCCATCATGGTTCCATTTCTGAAGGATACCTTGCCAACTTCATCATTCCAAACATGCAGTGCAATAGCCGCATCCACTTTGGGATTGTCTAATACTCCGTCGTCAATCATGCCTTGAGCACCGCCTTCAGGGGAGGCTTCTTCGGCAGGTTGAAAGCAGAACAGAACATTTTCGTAAAATTCTTCTCTAAGTTGTGAGAGAACTTTCGCTGTGCCAAGTAAAACAGATGTGTGTACATCATGACCGCAAGCGTGCATAAATCCGGGATTTTTAGAAGCAAAGGGAAGTCCGGTTTCTTCTTGAATGGGTAGAGCGTCAATATCTGCTCTTATCAAAAGAGTTTTCCCGCTCCTTTGCCCTTTAAGATGCCCACAACACCGTGACCGCCGACATTGGTGCGAATTTCATCAAGGGGAAGTTTTTTCAGTTCTTCGATAATGCTCTTGGAAGTTTCCACTTCTTCGTGACCTATTTCCGGGTTTGCATGGATCTTTCTTCTAAATTCAACTACTTCGTCTTTAATTTCCAGGGTTTTTTCCCTGATCAAATCTCTCATTTTTCCTCCTTCAATTCTAAAACTGATATCACTTCGATAATTTTTAAATATTGGGTTTTGCTCCGTCGGGAATTGGGCTTATGAAATTCGGACCTCGTCTTTGCAGAAATTCCGTCTTTGCTTTTTCAATCAATGAGGGATTTTCTATGAATTTTCTTCCTGCCAGGGACATCACTTCCGCCGCCTTGATCATACCCTTCATGGCGATAGAGGACTTGCCTTGTGCGACTTCCTGCCAAGAGTGACCCACTGTTCCCACAGCATAGCAAGCTACTGCGATTTGAGAAGTGGGAACTACATTGGATACATCGCCAACATCGGAAGAACCCATACTTATAGAATTTAAAAATTTATAGGGTGCAATTTTTTCGTACAGAACATTATCCAACAGATACTGCATTTCAGATTCCTTATCCGGTACCAGAGAAAGAATCAGGTCGCTTTTTACAGCATCTTCACTTAAAGTATCTCTGAATTGTTGAGCATACTCTCTTTCCGCATCGGTGTATTGCACAGGTCCAAGTTCATTGAAGGATTCGTAAAGAACTTCTTCCACTACGGAATTAGGCACTATATTTGAGCAGGCTTTGTCAAAGATTATATTACCTTGCGTTTCAGTGATAAGCCCTGCGCCCTCTACGATTTTTTCAAAGCGCTCATAAAGAGCGTCAACCATAGGTGTATTCTTAGAGCGGATCAGATAAAGTCCCTTGGCATAATTTTGCACAACATTGGGAGAAGTGCTGCCTGCATCGATTATTGAGTAGTGAATTCTCTCCACATCCTGCATATGTTCTCTCAAAAAGTTTACGCCGATATTCGTTATCTCCAATGCATCCAGTGCGGAACGGCCTAAGTGGGGAGCTCCTGCAGCATGAGATGATTTACCCTTAAACTCCACATAAACCTGTTTGTTTGCAAGCATTGAACCTGCAATTATACCGTTTCCGTTAAATGGGTGCCAACTTATGGCAATATCCACATCGTCGAAAACTCCCGCTTTTGCCATGAAGGCTTTTCCTGAGCCGCCTTCTTCTCCCGGACATCCGAAGTAAATGACTCTTGCATTTAAATTGTTCTCTTCTATATAATCCTTCAATTCCAAGGCTGCACCCACGGAAGCCGCACCTAACAAATGGTGTCCGCAACCGTGTCCACAAGCGCCCTTGATTTTTTCTTCACGTACTGGTAAATCTTCAACTTGGCTCAAACCGGACAATGCATCAAACTCACCTAAAAATCCTATAGTGGTTCCTTCTCCGAATTCCGCAGAAAAAGCTGTAGGTATTCCCGCCAAGTTTTCCTTCACTGTGAAGCCGAAGGATTTCAAGATTTCAATTTGAGCTCTTGCAGATTTTTCTTCATGAAATTTTATTTCCGCAAAGTCCCAAATATCTTTAGCTAAATTTTCTAAAATTTCTTTATATTTTTCCATAATTTCCTCATTGTTTTTTTCCAAACAACAGCTTGTAAGAAACTACTGTTAAAACCATGAATAACAGTGATAATCCTCCTGTGAAAGCCATGGCGGAAAAAGCTCCGTTGTTAAGCAATAGGCTTAAAATAATGGGCATAGTGGCAAAGGTAGCTGCCGATGTTATGGAGAAAGAAACAGAATAATTTCCAAGAGCTGTACTTTTGGAATCGGGATCGCAAATTCTCAGAAGCAACAATCCTGTCAAGAATACTCCTGTGGACATACCCAGCGTAGCTATCATATGTTCAAACCAATCTACTTTTAGATATTTTTTGCAAGTGAAGAGCAAGAAAGCAGAGGTGACAATATATCCTAGAACTGCCATGACTAAAATCGGAGCAAGGTAAGTCAATACTGTCTTTATAGGTAGTGAAGCTATAGCTGCAATTACTGCAAATTCTGTGAAAGGTCCAGTAATTTTACCCTTTGCCTTTGAGTCTATCAAAAAGTCCAACTTCGCTTTTTTAATAAGTCCCCAAATGGCAAACATCACGATAATTCCATATGCCCATACGGAAATACTCTTTAATCCCGGAATATTCAGTTGTTTAAAAAGTGCCAACATAGCATAGGCCAAGAAACAACCTAAGAAAATAATTGAAGCATGGAAAGTCAAAGTTTCAATGGAAGATGACATGGTGGTTTCTCTTCCCAAGGAGCCTTGCTTTGAAACATCCGGTTCATAACCTATGGCGATATTTCTCGGAATGTCCGAAGGTTATCCAAAACAGAGGTGTATCCTTTTCTCGCTGCCCAGTTGATAAGTATCATACCTATAATTATACCGCCTACTAAACCGAAGGTCGCCATGGTAGTCGCCACACCTTGAGCGGTTTCCCAGTAGGGAATGTTCAGTTCGCTGAGCATATTTCCAAGAATACCCGCAGTTCCGTGACCGCCAGTGTAACCTATAACCAATTCCCAACCGAAAGTTGCGTATAAGTCGGTACCCATGGAAGTGAAAATTATATTAACTAAGAAACCGATTACATTTTGTAAATAATATATTGCCAACATTATAAACAACAACGGCAAAATATTTTTCATTTCGTCCTTTGATTTATCTCCTGAAAAATCAAGGCCGAGAGGAGTCGCAGTTACTACAGGTACGATCAAAACGCCCGGCATAAGTGCCCAGACTTTCAGCCAATCTTCGGGAATAGGTAAAATACCGATCCCTATGGGTCCTAAAATCAAAAGTAAAAATCCGCCGATAACTCCTGCCGGCAAAAAAGTCTTTTGGAAAATGGATATCTTTGCCCTAAGAACAAATCCTATAAGTAAAAACAGCCCCAAAACACCTAAACTTTTTAATAAATCAGCAAGCATTGCACTAGTCATAAAATTCCTCCTTTACTTATTTGTCGCTTTACAATACTTTCAAAATAAAAATTTTTAAAATAAATGCATAAAAATAACAAAATATTAATGCAAATTATAAAAAATTTTTTACTGTACAATATTATAATAAGATATTTGATTATAGTTAATTTATAATGATTTTATTCATAAAAAGTTATACATTGATGAAATACTTTGAATTTTTGGGATTTTTAGACAAAAAATAGACTTCTTTTTTAGAGAAGTCTATCGTTGATTAGATAATGTAATTGCTTGATAAATAAGTTTCATCATAAGCATCTTTTAGATTTAGCCTATTTAAAACGCAAAATATCATAAATAAGGTGCAATTTTCGATTTCAAAGAACAGTCCAGAGATTGATTATTTGATTTTAACTCTGTGGAAGATTTTTTTACCCTTTCTGATCAAGATTGAATCTTCTTTAAAATCGTCAAGAGTTACTTGTTTATCTATTTCTTGAACTTTTTCATCGTTTAGTGTTATTCCATTTTGTTGAATCAGTCTTCTGCCTTCTGAATTTGATTTTGTAAGTCCGATTTCAGTTAATAGTTCCAAGAAATTTTTTCCTTCTTCAAAGAGGGATTTTTCCATTTCCGTGGAAGGTATGTTTTCGCTGTCGGATCCTGTAGAGAACAGTGCTCTTGAAGCTTCCACGGCTTTATTTGCCTCTTCTTCTCCGTGAACGTCTTTAACTATTTCAAAGGCAAGTCTTTCTTTAGCTTTGTTTAATTCCGCGCCTTCAAGTTTTTCGTATTCGGCGATTTCTTCCAAGCTCATCATGGTCAACAGCTTCATAAATTTGATTACATCCCTGTCGTCGGCATTTCTCATGTATTGGTACATTTCGTAAGGGGATGTTTTTTCCGGATCGAGCCAGATAGCACCCTTTTCCGTCTTGCCCATCTTTATTCCCGATGCTGTGGTGAGAAGTTTGAAAGTCATAGAGTATACTTTATCAGCTTCCAATTTTCTGACAAGTTCATATCCGCCCAGCATATTTGACCATTGGTCTGAACCGCCCAGTTGTAATTTGCATCCGTATTTTCTGTATAGGTGTAGGAAGTCATAGGACTGTAGAAGCATGTATGCAAATTCAAAGAAGGTGAGACCTGCTTCCATTCTGTTTTTGTAGCAATCGAAAGTGAGCATTCTGTTTACACTGAAATGAACTCCTATTTCTCTCATGAAGTCCAAGAAATTAAAGTCCAGTATCCAGTCCGCATTGTTTACAAAGATAGCCTTTCCTTCTGAAAAATCAAGAAGCTTTGAAAGTTGGTTTTTAAAGCACTGAGCATTGTGATCTATGATTTCCTTGGTCATGACTTTACGCATGTCGGTTTTACCGGATGGATCTCCTATCATGGTGGTTCCGCCTCCGATCAGTGCGATGGGTTTGTGTCCGGCTCTTTGCATGTGCTGCATAACCCTTATTTGCAAAAAGTGTCCCAGTGTTAGCGAGTCTGCCGTTGCATCGAATCCTATATAAAAGGGAACTGATTCCTTTGCAAGCAATTCTTTTAATTCTTCTTCATGAGTGACTTGGTCGATAAAACCTCTTTGTTCCAGAGTATCGAAAATATTCATAAATTCCTCCTAAAAAATAAAATAGACTATCGATTCAAAAGGGCGCGTTCGCGGTACCACCTTTCTTTTCATAGTCTCTTGCTGTTCAGACACAGCTGCCTTAAAATTCAGGTATTGTAATTCGGTTTCAAACCTACTGTTACCATCAAAATTTTATATTCAATAACAAAATAAAGTATAAAGGAAAAGTACATTTTTGTCAAATAATGTTCTTTATCAGGATACATTACTAATTGATAATTTTTTAAATTTGGTATACTCTTATATTAATAAATAATTTATAATCGGGAAGGATGCAAATGCTGGGAATAGACATTGTAAGTATAGATAAAATTGATAAATTGATTAAAAAATACAAAGACAAATTTCTCCGACGAATTTTTAATGAAGATGAAATTAATTACATAAAATCCAAAAATTACAGAGCGCAGAGTGTGGCGGGACTTTTCGCAGCTAAGGAAGCTATTTCCAAGGCGGAGGAAACCGGCATAGGCAAATTATCCTTCAAAGACATACATATTTTCCACAAAAACTCATCACCTTATGCTGAAGTTAAAAATAGGCTTTACAAGCTATCCATATCTCACGATGGATGTTTTGCTGTGGCTGTGGCGATGAAGCTTAAAGAACGTGCACAATTCAGAAGGAATCAGGACACTCACAAGGGTGATTACGGACGAGTTGGAATATTTGCAGGCTCGCGGGGAATGACCGGCTCGGCTTATCTCTCCACGACTGCAGCTCTTAGAATGGGAGCAGGTCTGGTGTATAATTTTGTGCCGGAAGATATATTCGACATCATGTGTATAAAGTACATAGAACCCATAGTGCAAAGTGCTGAAAATATGGATTACTCCTTGGTTAAAAAACTGGACGCGGTAGCTTTGGGTATGGGCATGGGCAAGAGCGCTCAAAGCAAAAAACTGTTTCGTGAAGTCGTAAGGTTTTCGCAAAATATGGTAATAGATGCCGATGGACTTAACATACTGTCAGAAGAGCCTGAGATTTTACTGGACAGAAGACCTTACAGTACGGTTTTGACACCGCACTTGGCGGAATTTGGCAGATTGTGTAAATTGAGTACGGAAGAAATAAAGAAAAACAAAATGGAAATAGCAAAGGACTTCTCTCGTAAATACAAAGTGGTGCTGTTGGTCAAGGGAAATCAAACGGAGATATTCTGTGAAGATGAACTGTATATAAACAACACGGGCAATGCAGGCATGGCGACGGCAGGCAGTGGCGATGTTCTCAGCGGAATAATAGCAGCACTTCTTGCCAGAGGTTTAAGTCCCTACAGATCCGCCTGTATAGGGGCGTATATTCACGGGGCGGCAGGAGACTTGGCGGCAAGTATTTGTGGAGAGGAATCCATGATAGCCGGTGACATCATCAATTCCATCAAGTACATAACAAAAAAATTCGACTTTACTTCCGCACAAGTGAGTGATTTAAATTCGGAGAAATTACAAAACAAAGGTGTGATACTATGTTGATTAAGAGAGGAGATATTTACTATGCGGATCTTTCACCTGTAATAGGTTCGGAACAGGGAGGCGTTAGACCTGTGGTTGTAATACAAAACGATGTCGGCAACAAATATTCACCGACTTTGATTGTAGCATCCATCACATCGCAGATAAATAAAGCCAGACTTCCCACCCACATAAGCGTGGACTCAAAGGACGTACCGCTGCCTAAAAATTCGGTTCTGCTCCTGGAACAGATAAGAACCATAGACAAAAAGAGATTGCGAGAACGTCTCGGTAGATTTGACAAAGACGTAATGGATTCCGTGGACAAAGCTTTAAAAATAAGTTTAAATTTAAAATAATACATATTGACCCCCCATAACGGTATTTCAGATTTCAAAACATAAAATGAAAAGGCAAGTATTTAATTTGTGAAGGATTAAATACTTGCCTTTTTGTTGAAAAAAGAATGCCAAGAAATTTCACGATTTCCCTTAGGGCGATCGCCTGCGTCCGTACGGGAGTATTTGTTTAAACACATTCAAATTATATTCAGGGCTCTTTTGCCAGGTCCATTTTACTGTATAAAAAAAATTTTTTTCATAGTATAATTAAATTATATTACAAATAAGGAGATCATATGTATACAAAACAAAGAAATAAAATCTACTTGGTATTGATATTGGTATCAATATTGTTTTCCCTGTATTTTTTAACGGGGAGATACAAGGCGGAACTTGTATATAGAAATTACGAAATAGTTGCAGACTACAGTGAGTTTTCAAAACTAGGTTATATAAGGGGCGAAACACCTGTGGAATACTTTACAAAGTTAAAGGACAACGGACTAACCACAGTATCTTTTAACGAATTGACAATAGCTTCCATGAAATCACTTCCCGGATATGAAATTCAAACTGAGATAATAGGCAACGACCTGTTGGTCAAGGGTGATAAAAAATACTTGGACATCATCATAAAGGGACTGGAAACTTTAAAGGACAGGAGAAATATAGAGGTCCTCGGAGAAGATGAGATATTGATCGAGGGTAAACCCGGAGATCTTGTCACATACGACACGCAAGCCTATGACATCACCAAGAGTTTGCTGGGCAAAGCAGGCATGAAAGGCTCAATACTGGAGTATGTGGGATTGGGATACGATGAAGAAGCCGTTGAAGAGATAAAGTCCATTGACGGAATAGATGTGATGATAAGGCCTGTGTATCTGCCAAGTGTTCAGGACGCAAGAAGCACCATGGAGAGATTTATATCCAACTTGGAAGAATTAAATCCTGATCAAAGTTACATTATTTTTTCAGGAAAAGAATTTTATAAAAATACTGAAGATGATACCGATATAAAGAAAGACTTCACAGATTACATCACGGAAAACAACATAGCCTTGGGACTTGTGGAAGCGCCGAATCAAAGAGGACACTTGGGAATAGACGGTATAGACTCCGTGATTAAAAAAGACGAAGTCAAAAAACTGAGAGCTTTTACCACGTGGGATTATCTTGCATCGCAATACGACTACGAAATTCCCTTCCACGGGGCGGGACAGGAACTGGCAAATGTGTACTACAGAGCTATTTCCGAAAGAAATATTACTGTGGTATTTTTAGCTCCCTTCGTCAAATCTCAAAGAGTTATCACAGATCCGCAGCTTTATGGCAACGTGCTTTCATCCCTTCAAACAAGAATGCAAGATAAAGGTTACACTCTCGGAGATGCGCAGCCCATGGGTAGCTGGAATGTAAATTCTCTGTACAAAGTACCTGTGGCACTGGGTTCTGTAGCGGCATCCGTTTTATTGCTGAACATGGTATTTAACGTACCGAACATTTTATCACTGCTCATACTTGCGGCAGGAGCGGCATTAAGTGTATTATTTTTTGTTCTGGGCAAAATGGAGTCTACAGGCAATATACTCTTCAACTTAAATTCCATAGTGGTTTTTCCGCTGATTTCAATTTGCTACATACTTGAGAATTATAAATCAATACTCCTTTCAAAAAAGGATGCAAGATTGGGCAAGATATTTTTCAGAGGAGCGGCGGTGCTATTGATAGCCATATTGATAACCATGGTGGGAGCATTGCACGAAGTATCCTTTATGAGCGGAACCAATTATCTTGTGGAATTGAATATATTCAGAGGAGTGAAAATTTCACAACTTCTTCCCTTGCTGTTGTCTATGTTCATCTACACTGCATATATAGGATTTAACAGAGAGCCGGAAGAGGGCACAAGACTCGACATAAGAGAAATAAAAGATATTTTGATGGTAGATGTAAAAATTTGGCATGCGGCTTTAGGCGCTATGATGTTGGTAGTATTGGCACTGTTCATACTCAGGGGCGGCAATTCCAATATTGAAGTACCAAAGGTCGAATTGCTCATAAGAAACATCATGGAGCAATACCTGCCGGCAAGACCGAGAACCAAGAGCATAATTGCAGGTTATCCTGCGATAATGCTGATGATATATGTCGCCTATAAAAATAGAGCACAGGCAGCGGGTATAGTACTGACCATTCTTGCCACAATAGGAATGGCGAACATAGTAAACACATTTTCACACATAAGGACACCCTTGAAGATATCTCTTATGAGAGTGGGTACGGAATATGTCGTAGCTCTGATAATATCTTTAATAGTCTTGATAATTGCCGACCTGATCAGAAAGGGGTACGAAAAGTACATTGAGTAAGAGGATACTGGTATCGGGTTACTACGGATACAACAACATAGGAGACGAGGCGATACTCAAAGGATTGGTTGACGGAATAACATCTATCTCCGATGTGCAACCCGTCGTATTGTCTAAAAACCCCGATTGGACTACAACTAAATATCAAGTGAAAAGTGCGGACAGATCCAACTTGTTCACTATAATAAGAGAGATAAAAAAAGCCGATATGGTTTTGTCCGGCGGAGGGTCGCTGCTTCAAGACGTGACCAGTAAAAAATCAATTCTATACTACTTGGGCATATTGTTTTTGGGACTTCTCTTTAAAAAGAAGACCATGATATATTCCCAAGGTATAGGACCCATAAAACTGAAAAGAAACAGGATTCTTACCAAGCATATTCTCTCCAAAGTGGATTTCATAAACGTCAGGGATAATCAATCCCATAGGGAACTAAAAGAATTGGGAATAGATAGAGAAGTGCTTGTGACCACGGACACCGTCTTCGGAATCAAAAAAGTAGATTCCGAAAAGGGCAGGCAGATCCTCAATTCCATAGGAGTGCCGGAATACAGGACAAATATATGCCTATGTATTATGAATTGGAAAAATTACGGAACGCAAACCGTGGACAAAATTTCAACACTTATAGAGAAGATTTTCAAAGAAAGACACGATGTCAACATTATCCTGGTGCCTTTCTTTTACCATGTTGACCTGGAAATTCAGAAGAAGATATACAACAGGCTGTCCTATGTATTCGATCACCTTTACATAGTTGAAGACTACCTTCATGTAAATGAATACTTGTCTCTGATATCCAATATGGACCTGATGGTATCCATGAGACTTCACGGACTTATATTCGCTACTCTCACAGGAGCTTATCCCATAGGCATAAGCTATGATCCCAAGATAGACGGATTTATAAAAGAATTGGACAGAGTTCAGAGATACTATGTGGAGGACTTTGACGAAACCGCATTGGCGGAAGAAGTGCTACGATCTCTTGACAATTTGGATGCATTAAAAGAGGATACAAAATCCCATTTAGATAAATTTTACAAATTGACATCCATGCATAACGAAGCCGTTTTAAAAGTTTTAGATAAGTAGGAGGCAGTTATGGAAAAAATCAGTATTTTCGGAGCGAATGTACTTAACATCGATTTTTCTGAAGCGGTGAACATGGTTAGGGAACTTTTAAAAGAGGATAAGTTTCATTACATAGTGACCCCCAACACGGAGATAGTGTATGATGCAAAGGACAATCCGAGAATCTTAAATATAATCAATTCCGCAGATATGAGCATTGCTGACGGTATAGGACTGGTCTACGGTTCAAAAATAAGAAAAAAACCGTTAAAGGAACGAGTCACCGGTTTTGATCTGTCCATGGAGATACTTAATATCTGTGAAGATGAGGGATATTCCCTGTACCTATTGGGCACAAAGCCCGACATAGTAAAACGTGCCTATGAAAATTTAAAGTCACAAAGACCGCAGTTAAAAATTGCGGGATACAATGACGGATTTTTCAAAGGGGCGCATATCGGTCATGAGGGACACGAAGAAGAACAGCGTGTAATCGAGGAGATAAACAGATTAAAGCCGGATGCTATATTTTTGGGATTGGGATATCCCAAGCAGGAGATATGGATAGACACACACAAAGATAAACTCAATACCCGGCTCATAATAGGAAATGGTGGAGTTATAGACATCATAGCAGGAGATGCGAAAAGAGCACCGGATATATTCATAAAGTTGAATCTTGAGTGGTTTTACCGATTGATCAGTGATCCCTCGAGGATAAAAAGGCAGGCAGCCATACCGAAATTTTTGATAAGCGTGTTGTTGGATAAAAATTCTGTAAAAGTCAAGGAGGATTAAATTGAACATAGAACAAAAAAGCGTCAATGCTTTGAGAATGCTTTCCATTGATCAAATTCAAAAGGCAAATTCCGGACACCCGGGACTGCCCTTGGGAGCGGCACCCATGGCATACGCTCTCTGGAAAAAGATGAAGAAAAACCCCAAGGATCCCAAGTGGATCAACAGAGACAGATTTATACTATCTGCCGGACACGGTTCTGCACTTCTGTATTCACTGCTTCATCTCTTCGGATACGGACTTACCATTGAAGACTTGAAGAATTTCAGACAGTTGGGTTCTTTGACACCGGGTCACCCCGAATACGGACACACTGTAGGAGTTGAAGCAACTACAGGACCCTTGGGACAGGGCATATCAATGGCGGTGGGCATGGCGATGGCGGAAGAACATTTAGCTGCTCTCTACAACAAGGAGTACGACATCATTGACCACTACACATATGCAATCTGCGGTGATGGCGACCTGATGGAAGGAATATCCAACGAAGCATCATCTCTTGCAGGTACACTTGCACTTAAAAAACTCATAGTGCTTTACGATTCGAACAGCATCACCATAGAAGGATCCACGGACTTGGCATTTAGAGAAGATGTCTGCGCAAGATACCAAGCATTGGGTTGGAACACATTGGAAGTGGAAGACGGGAACGACATTGAAGCAATATTAAAGGCCATAGATGAAGCTAAAGAAAATTCCGACAAACCCACACTTATAAAGATAACTACACAAATCGGTTACGGGTCACCTAGAGCAGGCAGTGCAAAGGCACACGGTGAACCGTTAGGAGATGACATGGCAAAGACCAGAGAATTCTACGGGTTCAGCGAAGAAACCTTCGCAGTGGATGAAGATGTCTATGCACACTTTGCGGATTTGAATAAAGATGCCATATTTGAATACGAAATGGATAAAAGAGTTGAAAAGCTCTATGCAGATAAATATCCCGCAGAATACAAAAAGTTGACAGATTCTTTTGAAAATAAATTCGATATAGTCTTAGATGAAGAGTATTACAAAACCGACAAGGACATGGCGACACGTGCATCGTCGGGAGAAGCTCTGAACAGAATTGCACAAAAATGCAATTTGTTGTTCGGTGGCAGTGCAGACCTTGCGCCCTCTAACAAATCAAATATGAAAGACAAGGGTAATTTCAGTGCAGAGGACAGAGCAGGTGCAAATATCAACTTTGGCATAAGAGAGCATGCCATGGGTGCAATATTAAACGGAATACTTCTCCATGGCGGACTTAAAGCATACGGTGCAACATTTTTAATTTTCTCGGACTATTTAAAACCCGCTTTAAGACTTTCAGCATTACAAAAGTTGCCGGCGATTTATATACTCACTCATGACTCTGTGGGAGTGGGCGAAGACGGGCCTACACATCAGCCTATTGAACAACTGGCTATGCTCAGATCAATCCCGGGTAATGTGGTATTTAGGCCGGCGGATTTCCTCGAAGCTGCAGTAGGCTGGGAAGTCGCATTTAAATCTAAGGACAGACCGGTATGTCTGGCACTGTCAAGACAGACACTTCCAAACCTTGAAAACTCATCAAAGGATGCAGCAAAGGGAGCCTACATTATCAAGCAGGAAACATCACAACTGGAAAAAATAATCATATCCACAGGGTCGGAAGTATCCCTGGCGGTAGAAGCGGCTAAGGACATGGAAGATGTCAGAGTAATAAGCATGCCTTCAAGAGAACTCTTTGAGGAACAATCACAAGAATATATAGAAGAAGTGCTTCCTGCGAACTGTGAAAAAAGATTGGTGGTAGAAGCGGCAAGCTCCTTCGGCTGGGGCAAATATGCAGGACTCAAGGGTAAAATTCTAAGCATAGATAAATTTGGCACCTCCGGTAAAGGCTCTGATGTATTTGAACACTTCGGCATAAATGTCACAAATATCAAAAAACTAATAAGTGAAATGTAAGCTATATTTAATTTCAAAGTTAATGAAGATAAAATATTTGTATTTATGTTTTTGTAGGGCGGATGTTATATCCGCCCATTGTATTTTTTATTCAGGTTTTATGCAGAATTGAGGATATAATTCAGGACGATGAGGGCATTGTCCACTACTTTTTGTTATTGGATATATTCCGATTTTGTAGGGGCGGTCGACAACGTATGACCATTGTATTTATTTGGAATATAATACAGTAGATGAAGACATCATTCCATATCTTTTCAAATTTAATTCATTATGTAGGGGAGGTCGCCCACACCCGCCCGCTGTATTTCATATAAATAATAAAAATAAAAAAATTTTAATAATAAATTTTGAGTAAGCTATGGATATCTTATAGCTTATTTTTATGCGAAACACATTGATATATAAATTGTACATTAAAAAAACATTTAAAAATTTTCGATAAAAGCATTGATAAACTTTCATATATATATATATATATATATTATATCCATATATACAAAACTAATGCACTTATCGAAAGGAGAACGATATGAAAAAAGACTACAAGGTTTTAAAAAACTACGGATTATTTGTTCTTTTGTTGGCAATTTTATTCATGCCGGCAAAGAGCCTTGCCCAGGAAGAAATCCCCGAGGGTGCCGCCTATAAGTTGGAAGAAACCCAACTCGGCGTGTCCATCTACTATGATAAGAACCACAAGGAGCTGGGGCGTCCCAGCACCTCCCTAGACCACAACACTGTAACGGGATGGGATTTGCAAGACCAACTTAACCATAACGGACCTAACCGCAATCCTCTTTCTGAAAACATCAAGGGCGATGTGGTGAATGGCGTGGCGACCATTGAAAGATACAAGTATAAACTCACCCTCTACGAGGATTTATACCTCACCGGGCCGCTGCTTATCTCCACCGATGTAAGCATCGTATCGGCCGATCCTGCCGATCCCAAGAAGATTACAAAGGGAACTCCGGAGGATTTCACCATAGAAAAGTACATTAATTTCAACCAATACACGAATCTGTACCTCATCGACATGCAGGGTAGTTACCAAGACTACGCGTACACCCTCGCTCTCCAAGACGTTATCGTCGATGGCAAGGGGGAGATCAACGGCATCAATGTGGCAAACACAGGTCTTTTAGACATGAAGAATGTGACCTTGCAAAACTTCGGCTACCCGCAAAACATGTCTAATGAATCGGGTCTTGCCATCCACGCCTATGGAGACTCCGGCGGTTCTTCCACGGTCATCGGCGACAATGTCACCATCAGGCCGAATTACACCCAAAATAAACCCGCCTATGGCGGGGCCATCGCCACCTACTTCCACCCGGGCGGTCAGGCTACCCCCTCACAAGAAGATCTGGATGCTCCACCGGTCAAAGTTACCCTCACCAATTCCACCATTGAAGGGGGAAAGGCCTCCTATGGCGGAGCCGTCTACCAATATGGCAAGTCGGATGTAACTTTTATCAACACGACCTTCCTCAATAATCAGGCACTGGCAGGGGGAGGCTTTTACCTTCTCCCCAATCAGAATGACCCCAGGCAACTGCCCAAGCTGACCCTCATCGACAGCCTTGTAGAGGGCAATGAAGCCAAAGGATTTCGTCGTTCCTATGGCGGTGCTATCTTCCTTAATGGAGATGCCGATAAAGGTTATGGTTTTTTAAACCTGAAAGGGACTACCCGCATAGAGGGCAACAAGGCCCAAAGTGCCCTGGGCGGAGCTGTTTACACCGTAAATTTCAGCAATACCAACCCTGCCGATGAAAGTCACTATCAAAATATAACTATTGAGGACACCGTGGTCTTTAAAGAAAACATGGCCTATGCCGGTGGCGAGCCCTTCTACTTTATGCCGCCATCCAACTATGCCGCTTTCACCAACTTGGCTTTTGCAGAAAATACCTTTAAGGGAGTGGGCAACGGACTGGCAAAATCATTGCTAAACAATGCTGACATCGTCTATTACGGATGGCCCTACGGGTCAATTTCCTACGCCTTTGCCAGCGATACCGAAGGCATGGATCTGCCTGTGGATGAAAATGGTGAATTAATCGAAGACTTCAAAAAACTTCTTCCCTTACCATCTTTAGCTCCTGCCGGACCGACCATTACTCCGGATCCCATCACCGTGGAAATCCCGGCAGAAGGCGGCAAATGGGTATTTGACCGTTGGGAACCCAACCCCGGCACCGTACCGGAAAAAGAAGATCTAAAGTTTATCGGCTACTGGAAATTTAAAAAGGATTTTGATCCCAATATTCTAATCCCCGGAGTAGTAATACCTATCATACCCGAGATAATACAACCGGAATTTGACAAACCTTTAGCAACAGGCACATTAATAATAGAACCCGAAAAAACAGACTCCAATAAAATGGAAACAGTAGAAACAAAACTGCACAAAGCATACATCAAAGGATATCCCGAAGGAACAGTAAAACCCGAAGGAGAAATGACACGCGCCGAAGCAGTAGCTGTAGTTGTACGACTTCAAGAATATCCCCTTAACAACGGAGGAGCAACCCCATACACCGATGCCGACGGCTGGTACAACAAATACATCAACGCAGCCTATGAAAAAGGAATTTTAGTAGAAAAATCAGGAGAACCATTCCGTCCCGACGAAGCAATCACTCGAGCAGAACTGGCAAGATTAATCGCACCCATTGACAAAACAAACAACACAACAGCACCCTTTGAAGACATAAAAGGACATGAATTTGAAAAAGCCATAAATCAAGCCTATGGACCTATGTCAATACTTTGGACACAAAAAGTTGAACTTTTTCTCTCTGCATGA
>CAYFRD010000026.1:0-5439 GCA_964345555.1 uncultured Peptoniphilus sp.
ATCCATCAAAAATCCTTAAGAGGATGGATGGAACACAAACTATTTCACACTACCGGAAATTTTTAAAATTATTTAATCAGTTTCTTACCTTCCAGCTTAGGAATTCCTACACGTAGACTTGTGGTCATTGTAGCGGATTCGCAACTTTGGTTGATTTCAACATGGCCGTCAAGGGAAAGATATATGTCAATATCGGTATCGTCCCAACCATAGGGTTTTCTCATCAATCTTTGCATGTCTTTCATTGCAAGCTCGAGTGCTTCGCTGAAACTGTCTCTGGCAGCTGTTGTGTACCAGCGATCTTCGGTTTCAAGTAGAGGTCTGTCCAGTCTAAAATTCTTTATAACGTCTACAGTTACAGTAGCTGCACCTGAACATTCCAAACCTGCTCCGTCAAGTTCTCCGTCACCCATTGCTCCGTGGAGATCGCCTATTTGGAGCAAAGCTCCCGCTACATTAACAGGGAAGTAGAGAATAGTTCCTTTTTTAATCAATCTGTTGTCCATATTGCCGCCGTGGTCTCCGATTCTTCCACAGCCTATAGCATCTCCTGCAGGTGCCACACCTATAACTCCTATCATCTTGTGAAGTGGAATTTCAAGGTCATTGAATTTTGCTGTTTGTTTTTCTTGATCTATGGGAATAATTTTTGTTCTGATTTCTGAATTTTCCTTTAGAGGACCCATTCCGTAAGTTACAGCTACACCGTAGTCTTCAACTTGAATATCATCAACACGAACTACGAGCACATCGCCCGGTTCCGCACCTTCCACATATACAGGACCTGTACCGGGATTTACTTCGTCAAAATTTATATCACCGACTAAATCCTTGGAGCTTTTAATTTGGCAAGAGAAACAATCCACAGTATTAAAGGTGATTTTGTCCCCTCTTTGAACAGTGATAACGGGCTTGTGTTCCTTGTCAAAGGAAAATTGGCGATCTTCCGCCTTGATTTCATAATGCGTCATAAGATTCCTCCTTTATTATTTTGATTTTACTGTATCAGGAAAAAGAAGATAAGTCAAAAGAAAAATCGGTGTAAAGCACACCGATTTAAATTACACAATATTTAATAAAATCATATAGATGATGGTAGAACCGCCAATACTCAGTAAGATATTACGTTTTAATTTGTGAAGGACTATGCATATAGTTACGGAGATTATCTCAGGAAAGGGTACAGATGTGGAAAAGTTCATAAATCTCAGGCAGTACACCACCAGGATTGCCATTATCGCTCCGGGAAGTATTTTTCCTAAATATCTAATTATCTTGGGCACATTTCCCTCTTTAAAAAATATAAAGGGCAGAGCTCTGGTAAAGAAATTTACCAAGGCGGCTGTTATTATTTTTGCTATCATTAAATTGCACCATCCTTCTTTCCTTTAAATACCAACAACAGAACAGTGACTGATATTGCAGGAATTATGAATTTGTCCGGTCCGAAAAAAATTACACAGAGTACTGACAATACAATTCCCATCGTGTGAGAAAAGTAAGATTCTGAATTATCCATATTTTCCAACAAAAGAACAATAAACAGAGCTGTCATAGTGAAATCTATGCCTTCCGCGCTGAAGGGAAGCAGCTGTCCAACCAAGTATCCTGCTACAGTACCCAAAACCCAGTAGGAGTGGTTCAGCAGGCTTATTTGAAAATATGATTTATAGATATCCACATTTGGAGGAGGTCTGAGAGAAACCAGTATTGAATAAGTTTCATCTGTGAGGGCAAACATGCAGTAGAGTTTTTTTAATTTATTCATTTTAAACTTCTCTATAAAACTCAAACCGTAAAAAATTTGCCTGAAACCTAAGATCAATGCTATTAGAATTATTGAAAATATGGAAGCTTTTGAAGTAAGCATAGCCAGCAGTGCGAATTGCAGACTACCTGCATAGCAAATCAATGATATAAATATCGTGGTAAAAAAATCCAGACCTTCATTTGCAGCTAAAATTGAATAGGCAAGACTTAAAAAAGCGTATCCGAATAAAGTGGGTATGCTTTGTTTGAATGAATATTTTAAAGTGTCCACAAAATTCTCCTTTCAAAAGCAACAAATTATATGAATATTACTATATAAAACTCTAAAAATCAATATTAAAAAACTGTTAAAATAATATCCTTTTACCTTGCTTCACACTTTTCCGCAGGTCGTAGAATAAGGGAATCGTCCACGACTTTGGTAAGATGGATATCTGCTGTTTCACAATAAAAAATATCAGTTCTCCCAAAGGTGAACCGATATAATTCTACATTAAGGAGTTTCATTTATTTTTTTGTGCACAATCTTGACATATTCCCCTAAGTTCCATAATGTGCCCTGTAACTTTAAAACCGGTGTTCAGTTCCACTTCTTTTTCATATCCGGACATGGGGCAGTGGGCGATGGGCATCATGTTGCCGCATATTTCACAGACTATGTAGTGTCTGTGATCCAATCGGTTCAGTTCATAGAAAGTTACACCGTCTATGACGGACGATCTCCTGATTATGCTATTTTCTTCAAGAGTCGCAATAATTCTATAAACCGTGGATAAAGATGCATTAGAAAACTTATTTAATTGTCTGTGTATTTCATCGGCACTAAGTGGAAAGGTCGCAGAATAAAAAACTTTTAAAACACCCAATCGTCCCTTGGTGACCTTTAAATTTTTGCTTTTCAATAATTCTTCCATAGATATTCTCCTTATTTGCAATTATATAATAAACTAAGGGCAATTTGTAAGAAGATATTTACAAAAAATATTTCAGGTGTATAATTATTAATGGGAATAATTCCCATTAATAACGGAGGTTGGAAATGAAAAAAATAATTAAATTAACATTGTTGGTTTTTACTCTTGGAATTTTGGCTGTGGGATGCGGTCCAAAAAATGAAAATAAAGAAGTGCAAAGTGAAAATCAACAGACAGAAACAAAGGAAGTTTCATCTAATGGCGGTTTAAAAATATATGCTACAATGTATCCGGTTTACGATTTTACTCAAAAAATTGCAGGAGATAAAGCTGATGTACAACTACTGATACCTGTTGGACAGAGTTCACATCACTGGGAACCTGGACAAAAGGAAATGAAAGAACTGCAAGAGGCCGATATGTTGGTATATAACGGCGCGGGACTTGAAGGTTGGGTGGACAAAGTACTAACGTCCATTGACGGAGATATAGTGGCAGTTGATTCCAGCAAAGATGTAAATTTGATTGCATCTACTCACACTCATGACCATGAAGAAGATCGTGATCACGAAGAAGCTGTGGAAGAAGAACATAATCACGAACATGAGCATGATGAAGCTGAAGAAGAGCACAATCACGAACATGAGCACGAACACGGAGCCTATGATCCGCATATCTGGTTGGATCCCAAGAATGCCGTAATCCAAATTGAAAATATAGCAAATACATTGATCGCTGCTGACCCTGAAAATGCGGATTTTTACAGAGCTAATCTAGACAAGTACAGAGAGGAGTTCATGGCTATCGACACCATGTATCAAGAACAACTTTCCTCATTGGCGAGAGATACCATTGTAGTTTCTCATGAAGCCTATGGATACATCTGCCATGAGTACGGATTGAACCAAGTGGGGATTGAAGGCATTTTTGCTGAGGGCGAACCCGATGCAAAGACTATGGCTCAAATTATAGATTTCGTCAAAAATCAAAATATAACCACCATATTTACTGAAGAACTCATCGACACCAAGACCGCTGATGCAATATCAGCTGAAACAGGTGCGAAGACTGTCTATTTAAATCCTCTTGAAGGCTTATCTCAAGAAGAAATAGATGCCGGTGATGATTATGTATCAGTAATGAAGTCTAATTTGGAGAAGTTAGTTGAGGCTTTGAGTTAGTGGAAGATATATTTTTAGAAATTGAAGATTTAAACTTTGGATATACAAAGGAATTAATTTTAAAAAATATAAACTTGATACTGCACAGAGGAGATTTTGCTGCAATTGTAGGTTCCAACGGCTCAGGTAAATCCACGCTGATAAAGATTTTAACAGGACAGCTTAAAGAAAACAGCGGGAGGATAAAATTTCAGGATAAAGATATAAAAATCGGCTATGTTCCGCAGTTGGAGATGAGCAGCTCTCTAAAATTCCCCATAAAGGTATATGAGTTGATATCTCTTTCCCTTTATCAGGAACTAAAGGGATTTAAGAAAATAGATTCAATCATAAAAGAGAAGATTTTAAACGCTCTGTTCCAAGTGGGAATGGAGGATTTTTATAGCAGTCTTTACTCCCAGTTGTCAGGCGGACAAAGACAAAGGGCTCTCATAGCCAAAGCTTTAGTGGCAAGACCGAATTTCCTGGTCTTAGATGAACCGACTAATGGAGTAGACTATGACAGCAAGATCAGTCTCTACAAACTTCTGCATCACTTGTCACATGAACATAAAATTACGATTTTGATGATAACTCATGAAATAGAAGATGCAAAGGGGTATTTGAAAAATATATATAAATTGCAAAATACTCATTTGACGAGGTGTATGTGATGAATATATTTGAATATTCATACATGGTTAAGGCTTTGATAATTGGATTTATGTTGTCGATTATTATACCTTTTATGGGAGTGGTTGTTGTAAATAAAAAGATCTCCTTGGTGGGAGATGCACTGTCCCACGTTTCTTTAGCGGGAATAATGATCGGTCTTATTACGGGAATAACACCCATGTATACGGCAGTGATTATCTGTGTGATTGCCGGTCTGATTTTAGAATATATACGCAGAAAATTCCCGGGATATCAGGAGATTTCAACGGCTATAATCATGTCGGGAGGTATCGGGTTAGCCTCGGTATTGTCAGGATTTGTAAAGACTGCTGCGAATTTCGAGTCCTATCTCTTTGGAAGCATCGTTGCAATAGCTGACAGTGAATTTTACATGATAATTGGAATATCTCTTATAGTATTTGTAACCTTTATTTACTATTATAGGGATTTGATGCACATATCCTTTGATGAAACTGGCGCAAGACTTGCAGGGATAAAAGTTGAAAGGATCAACAGCATATTTATGGTGTTGATCGCTGTGACCATATCCGCATCTGCAAGGACCGTGGGGATACTTATAATTTCCTCATTAATGGTAATACCAGTCGCCTGTGCAATGAAATTCAACCAAGGATATTTCAGAACTATAGTGTTTTCTTCACTGCTGGGTATTTTCTTTACCATGAGCGGACTTGTGGTCTCTTTTTATCTTGGACTGAAACCCGGGGGAAGCATTGTGCTTATTGGGGTATTTACTTTATTGACAGTTCTTTTTATAAGGAAGGAATAAAAGATGCGTGACGGACTCATATATATAACTACTGTAGCAATTTTAATGATAGCTGCTGAATTTTATAGGAGATATAAAAAATCAAACAAAAAATTTTTAAAATATCTCACAAAAATAATAGCTGCAGCTA
>CAYFRD010000026.1:5539-25053 GCA_964345555.1 uncultured Peptoniphilus sp.
AAAAAATCAAACAAAAAATTTTTAAAATATCTCACAAAAATAATAGCTGCAGCTACTATCATTATTTTAACTGTAATTGCTATTTTGATAGTTTTTGCAACCTATGGATATTTTGTCGATAAAAATACAGAAGTTACAATTAAACTTGCTATAACAGGATTGTTGTTTATTCCTTCTGCGATATTTCTTATAAAAAATTTTATACGAGACATAAAAAATTAAGTCGATGCTATGCACCGGCTTTTTAAATACCTAAAAAATGCAACATATGCTAAAATATATTTAATAAAGTCCACGGAGGTATGTATGGATTATAGAGAAAAAATGGAAACCTGGCTTAACTCAAAGGTCATTTCGAAAAAATACAAAGATGAGATAAGAGAAATAAATGATGAAGAGGAATTGAAGGACAGATTTTATAAAGAACTGGAATTCGGAACTGCAGGTCTTAGGGGAATAATTGGTGCAGGGACGAACAGAATGAATGAATTTGTAGTTGCAAAGGTCGCTCAAGCTATTTCCAATGTAATATTAAAACATGAAAGAGGAAGTCAAAGAGGCATTGTAATTTCCAGAGATACAAGATATCTTTCCGAGGAGTTCACGAGGATTTCAGCTTGTATTTTTGCGGCAAATGGAATTAAAACCTATATATTTGACGATGTAAGACCGACACCGATGTTATCCTACGCCGTAAGATATTTAAATACCATTTCCGGGATAATGATAACGGCATCTCATAATCCTAAGGACTACAACGGGTATAAAGTGTATTGGGAAAAAGGCTCACAAATCTTAGATGATATTGCACATGAAATATCTTTTGAAAATAATAAACTGAACTTCGACGATATTAAAATTACAGATTATGAAAAATCCGTAGAAAAGGGACAAATTGTAATTTTAAACTCTGACATTGATAAAAGTTATTATGAAAAAACCCTTGAAATGTCCCTCGAAGACGATATTGATAAAGGTATTAAAATTCTCTACACTCCTCTGAACGGAACGGGGAACAAACCTGTCCGATATGTACTTGGGCAAAGAGGATTTACAAATGTAAATCTTGTAGATGAGCAAGAGAATCCTGATCCCGAGTTTAAGACGGCACCCTATCCCAATCCCGAAGATCCTAAGGCTTTCAGCTTGGCTATTGAATATGCAGGAAAATATGATTCTGATTTAATCATAGCCACAGATCCCGACTGTGACAGAGTTTCCATCATGTATAAGTCATTAGAAGGCAAATATATAAGCTTCAACGGAAATCAAATCGGAGCTATGATGATTTACTATATACTGGACAGGTTAAAGGATAAAAAGGGAATTCCCGAAAATGCAGCAATTGTAAAATCAGTAGTTACAGGAGATTTAGGTGAAAAAATAGCAAGAAGCTACGGTGTTGATTTTTTTGAAACTCTGACGGGATTTAAAAATATCTGCTCTTTGCCTAATAAGTGGGACGAAACAGGAGAGCATAAGTTCATATTCGGATATGAAGAATCCATCGGGTATGTCTATGGCGATCATGTGAGGGATAAAGATGCTGTAGTGAGTTCAATGATAATTGCAGAGATGGCAGCCTTTTATAAAAAAAGAGGCAAAAAATTAATAGATGTAATGGAAGATATATTTATAAAATACGGATATCATGCCGAAAAAATTTCAAGTTTGAGTTTTGAAGGAGTGGAAGGAAGCAAGAGAATAAAAGGCATAATGGAGCATTTTAGAACTACTGAATACAAGAGTTTTAATTTTCTTGATATTAAAGACAGAATAGATTATGAAAAGGGGTATAAAGACATAGGCCCTTCAAACCTGTTGATATATCACCTAACAGACGGTTCATGGTTCGCCCTGAGACCATCGGGCACAGAACCCAAGATAAAGCTGTATGTCTATGTAGTTGACAAATTAAAAGAAAAAGCTGATGCCAAACTCAATAATTTAACTACAGAGCTTATAGAAAAGATGAATTCCATAAATTAAGGAGGTAGTTATGATACTTTTATGTGATTTTAATCCAAGGATAATAAGAAGTTATAAATCCGTCAATTTCATTAAAAACACTTCAAACACATTTACGGAAAACAGAATTTATCCATCCGGGCACGGCATAGATATACTGACTTTTTTAAAAAAAATAGGAGCAAATCCGGAGTTGATTACTTATATTGGAGGAATAAACGGAAAAATAATAGAGTCGGAACTAAAGGAACTAAATGCAAAGTACGACTATGTTTCCATAAAGGATAACAACGAAGAAAGAGTTCTGATAAAATCCATTAATTTAAAGACCACGTTGGATAGCAAAAAAGTTAGAAAGACCATTGAAGATGATGAGAATTTTTATTCGTTATATTCAAGGAAGATAGATAACAAAGATATTGTCGCTTTCTCCACCTATGATGAAGAAGCAGAAAATGTAAGTTATAAATCCTATATTGATCAATGCTATAAAAAAGGTATAAAAGTGGCTGTAAATGTGGACGATACTGAAAAGATAAAGGAATCGAAACCCTATCTGCTTATAATAGAAAAGGAAACTTTAGAAAATTATACAAAATTGCTAATAAAGACTCAGGAAGAGGTATCAAAAGCTTCCAATGTGCTTTTAAAAGAAGGTATCGGCTCCATAATAATAAATTCTCCCAAGGGTAGTATTTATGTAAATAAAAGCATAAATTACAGGGTTGATTTTAGAAAATTGGACAGAGAAATAAACAAAAGCAGTTCAGATTTGATGTTAGGAGCTTTCTGTTTTGCCGTTGAGAGAAATTATAATTTGGAAACCACTTTAAAAATATCCGTAGCGGCATATGTAATTGAAAATTACGTCAGATTTAGAGATATAAATATGGCGGACTTAAAGGGACTTATGAACGAGATAGAACTTTTAAAATTCTAGGAGGTAATATGAAAAATTTTAAATTAAATAGAGATGATGCGGTATTTTTATTCGTAGATATACAGGACAAACTGTTGAAAGCTATTGATAATGCGGATAGGGTACTTAAGTATTCTAAAATCCTTGCAGAGATGGCTAGTATAATGAAAATGGATAAACTCGTAACTGTTCAATATGCAAAAGGATTGGGACATACAAACAAAGAATTGTTGGAAATATTAAATACCGATGAAATAGATAAAAAGACTTTCAGCTGTCTGTTAAATGAAGAGTTCAAAGCAAAACTGGAGCAGAAAAATAAAAAACAAGTGATTCTTTCAGGAACAGAAGCACACATTTGTATATTGATTACTGCAAGAGATCTGATTGCGGCAGGGTACGAAGTATTTGTAGCTGCAGATGCTGTGGGATCAAGATCTAAATTCAACTATGACAATGGTCTTGACTTGATGAGAGATATTGGCTGTGTCGTTACTAATACGGAATCAATAATGTTTGATTTAAACTCCATATCGGGTACAGATGAATTTAAAAAAGTTCAAAATCTGATAAAGTAAATTAACCGCTCAACAAGAGCGGTTTTTTAATGTAAAAAATTTAAACGAGGCATTTTAACCTATAAAATTCTTGATATGTGGCTATGATAATACTGCTGTGCTATAATAAATCCAGGTGATTTGATGAAAATAGTTCACATGGCGGATGTACATTTAGGTAGATTTTATAAGGGAAAATTGCCCATGGATCTCGCCTCAAAAAGAAGAGAAGAACTTTGGAAAACCTTTGAAAAAAATATAAAATATATTAGAGATAATGAAGTGGACGTCCTTCTTCTCTGTGGAGATATATATGAAAGAGAGCATTTCACTTCATCGGATATGGACAGATTTGTTTTTTTGCTGAATACATTAAAGGAAACGGAAGTTTTTATAATTGCAGGCAATCATGACTACATAGATTCCGTATCATTGATTTTAAATTGCAATTTCAATGAAAACATACATTTATTTAAAGATGAAGATTATTTTCAAATAGATGAGTTAAACTTAAGAGTTTATGGATTTTCTTGGGATAGAGGTTTTGATTATTCAAGAGATTTAAAATTTCAATTAGATGATAAATTCACCAATATATTGATGATACATGGGAGTACAATGTCGAAAGAACATTTTTACCTTGATAAAAATATATTAAATGCCCTTGAGTTTAATTATATTGCCCTGGGTCATATTCACATCAGGCAAAAAATTGTAGACAAAGCTTACTATTCCGGGTCACCTGAACCTGTCAGCTTTAAAGATGAAGGAGAGCATGGGTTTATTGAGATAGAGTTAAAAGATGAATTGAATGTAACTTTTAAAGGGCAATCTTTACGAAATTATATAAAGCACGAAGTATTTGTGGAGGAATCCATGGATATATACGAAGTAAAGGAAATCATAGATGATAAACTGAAAAATTGCAAAGTTGATTTCAACAGAATTATTTTAAAGGGAAGATACGATGATATAGATTACTTGGTATCTTTTTTGGAAAAGAGCATAAATTGTTTTTATTTTGAAATTGAAAATAATTTAAAGGTTTCTTATGATATTGAAGAACTCTCAGTGGAGAACAAGGATAATATTTTAGGAAAGTTTATAGAGTATGCAAAAAATGATGAAAGAGTCCTTGGATATGGTTTAAGAGCGTTGTTGGAGGCAAAAAATGAAAATTGAAAAATTGGATTTAATTGCCTTTGGAAAATTCAAAGATTTTCAGATGAATTTAGAGGATGGCTTAAATATAATAAGGGGAAATAATGAAAGTGGAAAATCGACACTGTCGGCCTTTATCAGAGGAATATTCTACGGATTCGTAAAGGATTTTCTGAAAAAAAGAAGTTACGAGAGTGACAGAGGCAAGTACAAACCATGGAGAGGTGAACAATACAGAGGATATATTATTCTTGAATATAAAAATGAAATTTACAGGGTTGAAAGGGATTTTGAAAGTGCTGAAATCACTTTAACCAATTTGACAAAGTCTTCGGATATTTCAAAGGACGAGAGGCTTTTTAAATATTCAAAGGTCCCTCAACCGGGAGCGTTATTTTTCGATGTAAACAGCCGTGTTTTTTCAAATACTTTTTATATAGGTCAGCTAAAATCAGAAGTTGATCAGGGAAGTTATGAAATCTTAAAGGAAAAATTTGAAAATTTTTTGACCACTGAAGATGAAAAGTTTGACGGAAGAAAGTCCGTTGAAATATTGAGGGAAAAACTTGCCAAGCTGGGTAAAGAGAGCAAAAAATCCAGCGAGATCGGAGAAATTTATTCAAAACTGGAAAAAATCAATGAATTAATACTAAATTATACGGATATAGAAAATAATTTAAGCAGGATAAAAATAAAACTTCATGACATAGAAGAAAAAATAGCTGTTACAAAAGAAAAAGATCTGCTTATCTCAAAAGTTGAAGATCAAAAAAATTTCGATAAAATAGCGGAATATCAGAAAAAAATAAAAAAACTGAAATCTGAAATAGACGAGGACTACGTTGTAGATTATGAGGCCTATGAGAGATTGACAGATTTGCAAAAGAGATATTATTTCCTTGAGAACAAATTCAGAGAAATAAGCGAAAAAATCGCCAAAGATATTGAAGAACCCAATGGTGGAGCACTTCAGGAGTACAGAGATGATTTAATAAGTATACGCACTTTAAACAACAGAATAAGCCAACTGAACTCTCAAAACTTTTCAAAGGAAATGAACTTTTTGCTTGATGAGATAAATAGCAACAAAAGCATTTCCAATAAATATTTTTTTATAGTGTCGATATCTTTATTGATAGCATTGATGATTTTGATTTTTTCTTTGATAAATAAAAATTATATTTTCACAATATTAATTCCGTTTATATTGTTATATTCATATTTAAGAGTGCAAAAATTCAGGATATCCAAGGATTATGTCCATAGATTGAATATTAAATTAAAGGACTATAAACAAAAGTCCTATGACAAAACTGTGGAAAAGAAAAAAATCGACAGGGATTTTGATGAGTTTTTTGATAAATATGAAATCAATATGTTGGACACTAAATTAAGCAAGGGCGAGTTGCTTCAAAGAAGATATGCTCTTCTTCAAGATAAATTGGAGCATCTTATAAATTTGGAAAATGAAGGTAGCTTTAAATATAATTTGAAAATAGAGGAACTGGAAAGTAATAAAATCAAACTGGAAAAAATAAAATCTGAAATGTATGAGATTGAAAAAATAACAAGGGATATCTGTTCAGAATACAACTCAGAAAGCATTGAGGAATTTAAGGAAAAATTTAACAACGGTATAATCCAAAATTCCAAAAATTCAGAAATTAAGATCCTTGAAAACAACATTGAGAATTTGCTGGGAAACAGAAATCGAGAATCTTTAAATCACGGAATAGATTTAACGGATATAGAGGTTGAAGAGAATGTTTTAAATATTAATTCCTTGGAAATTGAAAAAGTAAAAATAAAACAAAATTTAATAAATATCGAAAATAAATACAAAGAATATTTAGGATTATTAGACGAAAAAAAATACTTGTCATCCAAGCTTGATGAGCTCAATGAAAAGAAAAAGCATATTGAAAAAGCGGCGGAAATAATAGAAGGGATTTTGGAGAAAAATGCAGAGGAACTTTTGCCCAAGATAATAGATAAAGTTGGATTTTATTTGTCGAAGATAACTAAGAATAAATACGGAAAGGTCATAATTGATGACAAATTCAACATAAAAATCTACGATAATGAGAAGAAGTTCTTTGTAGACTTGGGAAGTTTAAGCAACGGAACGATAGATCAAGTATATCTTTCCTTCAGACTTTCAGTAACGGATTATGTATTTGAAGAAGTTCCGTTTATACTTGATGACCATTTTCTTCAATATGATGACAGCAGAATGGAGAATATCTTAGATTTCTTATCGGAGGAAAAGAGACAGATACTTATTTTTACTGCAACAGACAGAGAAATTAAAACTTTGAATAAATTAAATAAAAAATACAATTTAATTGAAATGGAGTAAGTATGATTTGGGCAATAGGAGATTTGCATTTTGATCCTGTAGGGGATAAACCCATGGATATTTTTGGAATAAATTGGATAATGCACAAAGAAAAAATTATTTCCCACTGGAATGAAGTAGTTTCTCAAGAGGACTTGGTACTATTGGTGGGAGATATAAGTTGGGGGTTGAAACTCAAAGACAGCATAGTTGACTTGGAAGAAATAGATTCTCTGCCCGGCAAGAAGATTATTTCCAAGGGCAATCACGATTATTGGTGGAGTTCTATGAATAAAATGGAATCAATAGGACTAAAGAGCATAAAATTTTTGAATAACAACAGCTATTTATATGATGATGTTGCCATATTCGGGACAAGAGGTTGGATTTCAAAAGATACTCCCGGATTTACGGAGAAAGACGAAAGGATATTTGAAAGGGAGATGAATAGATTAAAAAACTCTCACGACAGCATAACTTACTGCTCAAAAAAAATAGCCATGATTCACTATCCGCCCTTTAATCAGTCGGGAGAACCCAATGAATTTGCAAAATTTTTCAGTCAAGAGGATACGGATTTGTGTGTTTATGGGCATTTACATGGTGATGGACATAAATTTGTCATAGAGGGAAACTTTGAAAGTGTGCATTACAGATGCGTGTCATCGGATTATGTGGATTTTAAATTACAGGAGATAATAATTTAATGGAAATTGAAAAAGAAGTCAAAATTTTAGGAATAGATGTGATTGAAGCGGAAAAAAATCTGATGAGATTGGGAGCAAAATTGATTTCAAAAGAAGATCAGGAAAACATAAGGGTGGATTCATCAGAGAATCCCATTGAACCGAAGGCACAAGGTTATTTGAGAATACGAAGTGTAGAAGATAAAATCAACAATAAAAAGGATGTTTACTTCACTTTCAAAAAACACATAACTGACATTGAAGTGAGAAAAAATATCGAGTATACTACTAAAATTGAAAATAAAGAGGAATTAATAAACATATTAAAGGCAATGGGATACAATATTTTTGATGTAGGATATAAGAAGAGGATATCCTATGAATTAGAAGGTGTGAGATTCGACATTGACACTTGGGATATGAACACCTATCCTGAACCCTTTATAGAAATAGAATTTGACAGTGAAGAACATTTATATGATATACTAAATAAATTAAATATTGATAAAGATAAAATTTCTACTAAATCTATTGCAGAACTTAAAAAAATTCATAAAAACAGTATGACATATTGACGTATTATGTTATAATAGTTATTAATAATAAAGGAGGATTTATGGCTGGATATACTTATATTAAATGGTTTAATGAAATTTCTAAAGATGATGTCAATATTGTTGGCGGAAAGGGTGCTAACTTAGGCGAACTTACAAAGATGAGCTTACCTGTTCCACCGGGATTTTGTGTTACATCTGAAGCTTATAACAAGTTTATTGAATATGCTTCCTTAGATGATACGGTAAAATTTTTAATGTCTTCTGTAGATGTGGAAGATGTAGATTCGCTTTTTGAAGCATCCAAGGCAATTCAAGACAAGATAGTCGAAAGCGATTTTTATCCGCAATTGGAAAGTGAAATAAAAGAGGCTTATAAGGAATTTTCCGACAATATAGGCGTTGTCGATCCTGAGGTAGCTGTAAGATCTTCTGCCACCGCGGAAGATTTACCGGATGCATCTTTTGCGGGACAACAAGATACTTATCTGCATATCAGAGGCGAAAAAGAACTGTTAAAGCACGTCAGAAAGTGTTTTGCTTCACTTTGGACATCAAGAGCTATATACTACAGAGAAAAACAAAACTTTGATCATTTTGATGTAGCACTGTCAGTTGTAGTCCAAAAAATGGTAAACTCTGAAAAGTCCGGAGTAATGTTCACAGCAAATCCCGTAAGTGGAAATAAAGCTGAAATGATGATAAATGCAAGCTGGGGATTGGGTGAAGCGGTAGTGTCCGGAATTGTAACACCTGATGAGTACATTATAGATAAAAAAACTAAGAAAATAACAGAAAAACATATAGCGACAAAAAATTACATGGTAATTAAGAGCAAGAGCGGAATAGGTACGGAACAAGTGCTTGTCAAGGATTACCTGGGCGAAGAATATGTAGAAGGAGAATGTCTGACAGATAAAGAAATAGACACTCTTATTCAACGTGGACTTAAAGTTGAAGAATTATACGGAAGTGTTCAAGATACTGAATGGGGATTTGATAAAGACACTAAGGAATTTTACTTTTTGCAATCAAGACCTATTACAACACTAAAAGATGGAGATGAAGAAATGGAAGAAAAGGAACTTAAAAAAGAAGTTTTAAAAATGCTTGTAAAGGGTTTGCCGGCATCTCCGGGAATCGGTAGAGGAAAAGTAAAGCTCATTAAAGATATTTCTGAAATAAATCTTGTAGAAGACGGTGATATACTTGTAACTGAAATGACCAATCCCGACATGGTTCCCGCAATGAGAAAGGCTGCCGGAGTTGTAACAGATGAAGGTGGCAGAACATGCCATGCCGCAATAGTATCAAGAGAACTTCAAATTCCGTGTATAGTAGGATCAAAGGATGCTACTAAAGTTCTAAAGACAGGAGATATGGTAACTGTCGATGCAACAAGGGGAATAGTATACGAAGGCGACGTATTAAAAGAAGAAAAAAAGGAAAAGAAAGCCGGAGAAGGTTCAATAACTGTGGGAGAAGATTTGACTGCAGCCATAAGAAATTTAGTTGCACCCATAACAGCTACTAAAATTTACATGAACTTAGGAGAACCTGAATTAATTGAAAGATACAAGGACCTTCCCTTTGATGGGATAGGTTTGATGAGAACTGAATTCATTTTTACAAATATGATCGGTGCACATCCAATGTATCTTGTTAAAAACAATCAAGGCGACATGATGATAGAAAAACTCGCAGAAGGAATATCAAAGGTTGCCCAAGCAATTTATCCGAGAAATATAGTCGTGAGAATGTCCGACTTCAGAACTAACGAATTCAGAGGACTAAAGGGTGGAGATGAAGTAGAACCTATAGAAGCAAATCCAATGATAGGTTGGAGGGGAGTATCCAGATATATTTCTCCTGAATACGAAGAAGGATTCAGACTTGAATGCAGAGCTATGAAGAAAGTCAGAGAAGAATACGGTCTGGACAATGTAATTGCCATGTTGCCCTTCGTGAGAACTATAGACGAACTCATTGAAGTTAAAGAAATCATGGCTAGCGAAGGTCTAAAGCAAAGTAAAAACTTCAAAATTTGGATAATGGCGGAAGTTCCTTCAGTTGTTTTCCAAGCGGAAGAATTTGCGGAACTTGTTGACGGATTCTCAATAGGATCAAACGACTTGACACAGCTTGTAATGGGGGCAGACAGAGACTCGGGAATTCTGAACAATATGGGATACTTCGATGAAAGAAACGAACCCGTAAAGAGAGCACTCAAGATTTTAATTGAAGCTTGTAATAAAAAAGGCAAGACATGTTCAATTTGCGGACAAGGTCCCAGCCAATATCCTGAACTTGCAGAGTATTTAGTTGAATGCGGAGTTACATCCATGAGTGTAAACCCCGATACAGTTGAATATACAAGAAGACTCATAGCATCAGTGGAGCAAAAGATGATGCTGAGAAGTTTAAGAGAAAAAAGATAAATATAAATTATAAGGACGATGTCTTCGTCGTTTCGGTTCAATGAAAGAAGCCCGGTAAACCGGGCTTCTTTTAATACATATTAAAAATGCTATCCATAAAATCCAAACTCACTAAAAAGAAATATGGTGCTGTAAAAATTGATAAATACAGAGATAATTTATGTACTTGCTCTTTTGCCAAATCTGTTTTAGTAAAGGAGAATTTTTTGTTGAAAAAATATATCATCACAGCTGCAAAAATTATTGTGATCGCCACTACTACGAAACTGTATATGCTTTTTGTCGGTTCGTAAAATACTCCGTCAAAGACGTTATTTTGCAAGTTGCCCGGCACAATCATAGCCACGGCAAACAGTGTAATTCCTGCTAAAATATCGCTCAAAAACCCGAAGAACACAACCTTGATTATCGATTTTAAATAGGTTTCTTTAATTTTTTGAATTTTTAATTTTTTCATTCCCAAAAACACGACTATGGAGTCTATTATAAAATTTGCAGGTATTGTGAACAGCCAAAGGGGAGGGAGAGCTATTAAAAACCAAATGGGGAATATTATATTGTAAAATTTATAATTCTTCTTTTGCAGATTCTTCTGTTTCATCATCTCCGCCCTCGTTTTTGTATTCACTTACAATTTCTTCCACATCTTTATTTATTATATTTGAGTGATTTTTTTCAAATTTCTCATCTTTTAAATCCTTTAAAAACATTTCCATGGTGATTTTTTCTTCATAGTATAGCTTTTTAATTATCTCATCAATGTCGGGGACATTTTTTCTGACTAATTCCGATCTGATGTTGTTCAATATATTTATTTTTTCTTCATTATAATTAGCGAGGAATTTTTCAAGATCTTCCTTTATTATATTGGTCAAAGTGGGATTTAATTTAAAATCTTGGAATCCCAAAGTTATTGAGTTTTTGCTGACTATATTATTCAGCAACAAATTGGAATTTGAAAATATATCACATCTTTGATAAAGTATTTTGGATTTTTGCGCTCTTTTTTCAAAGGCGGAATTCAGTTCAAAATCGTTTGTAGCTATGATTAAGTAGTCATAACTGAAAAATATAAAATCCTTTGTGAGTTCTTCTTCCTTAGTAAAAAATCTGTCGGGGTATTGTTGTTCCAATTGGATAATTCTTTCCACAAAACTGTCGGCTATCACATAGATTTTAAATTCCGTTTTTATCAGCTGCTCAATTTTTGAAAGTGCAAGCAATCCGCCTCCTAACACCAGGGCATTTTTTCCCTTTGTATCATAACTGACAGGTAAGTACCTCATAATATTCCTCCTTTTATTAGTAGTTGTATTTATAAAAATTATTTCAATTTATCCAAGTCAATATCCTTGTTTTTTATGTTGAGAGTTTCAAAATTTGTGTATATGACCAAACCCGGGATTTTAGACGAGTGTCTTTTTACGAATTTTCTTCGGCAATAGTCGACGGCTATGTTATCTGAGTTTTTAAGGGAGCTGTTAATAGCTGCTATTGTTGCGGCGATTTCAATGCTTTGTTCGGAAAACTCCGAATTGTCGTTTCTCAATATGACGTGGCTGCCGGCTGCGTCTTTGACATGAAACCATAAATCCTCTTTATTGGCATACTTAAGCGTCAAGTAATCGTTTTGTTTGTTGTTTTTGCCGCAAAGAATTACATCTCCTGTAAGTGTTGTGTATTTAAGAAAATTGAGTCTGGGTTTTTTGTTTTTTTTGGCAGCGTATCTTTTGATATATCCCATCTCGAACAGTTCCTGTTTTATTTCATCAATGTCATCTTCGTTGTCACTTAGTTCTACATTAAGTTGTTGAGTTTTTAAGTATTCTATATTCGCCTTTGTTTTTTCTATTTCTGTTTGGAGTATTTTTTCTGCGGTTTTGAGTTTTGAATATTTTTTGTAGTATCTGTCGGCATTTTCGTGAGCGGATAACTTTTTGTCAAGGGGCACGGAAATTATATTCATGTTGTCGTAGAAGTTTTCCAATTCCACGGAGGATACATTTTTGTCGATTCTATAATAGTTGGATGAGATTAAGTCGGCATAGGTCTTGTATATATCTCTGTCTAACGCCTCATTTAATTCATCGGACTGTTTGTTCAATTTTTTTATTTCTTTGTCTATATTATGTTTAATAATCTTTTTGATATTGGATGATTTATCCTTCACCAATTGGTTATTTTCTCTGGTGCTGTAGAAATATTCCAACATTTCAGACATATCGGCAAAATATTTTTTATCTTTATCATCTATATATCCGAGGTCAATGGAGTAAAAATCTTTTAACGAATTGTCCTTGTATATCAAGACAGGTTGAAAATTGCCCTTTCTAAAGATGCTCATGACTTCGTTGAAAGCATTTTTGAGACGGAGAATTTCATCTTCGTTTAAAGTGTTGTAAATTCTGTCTTCATCCAACATTGATCTCAAACAAATTTCTCTTACACTTAATTTGCTCAAGCCCGTAAATGTGGATATAAGATTGTTTTTAATACTCTTTGCGGGATTCAGTTTATCTATATTATTTGAAAAACTTTTTTCCGGAAGTGGATTTTCAGATGTGGAGATGGAATTTACTTCATATACAAGAGAGGGAAGTATCTGCCTTACTCTGCTCATGGATGAATTTACACGTTTTATTGAATCATAGATTTTAAGTTCTTCCGCATCTGTTAATACAATGTTCGAGTGTTTGCCCATTATCTCTACGAATAGGGATTTCATCACTGCATCCGAAAGTTCGTTTCTAGACAGGATATCTATTCGCATAATTCTGTCCATCTTGTATTGTTCTATATTTTGAATTCTGAATCCCTCCAAATGCTTGCGCAAAAGCATACAAAAGGCGGGAGGGTTTTGTGGATTGTTGAAAGATTCTTCCGTTAAGTAAACTCTGGGAGCATTATTAGATGCCGATATCAGAAGTTTGTACTTATTTGAATTATTTCGCAAGTTCATTATTATGTCAAAATCATTTATCTGATATATTTTATCTATTCTGGCTCCTATGAGCTTATCCTTTAAATCGTCGATTATACATTTGAGCACTGATCCGTCAAATGCCATTTTATCACCTACTTGAGTAAATTATATCATATGAAGTACATTTTGAATTTCATCACGTGTTATAATTTAAGAAAGTTTTAATAATTTCTAAATTAATTTGTTAAATAAAGTTGATACTATGATCATGGAGGATAGATATGGATAAATATAAGATACTTGTTGCAGAAGATGATAAAGCTATTAGAGAATCAATAGGGATATATTTAAAAAATTCTAACTACGATGTCCTATATGCAGAAAACGGAGCGGAAGCACTGGAAGTTTTTAAAAATGAAAAAATAGATCTTGTGATAATGGACTTGATGATGCCCAAATTAAGTGGTGAAGAGGCTATACTCAGGCTTAGAGAAATAAGTTATGTGCCCATAATAATACTTTCTGCAAAGTCGGAAGATTATGATAAGGTCATCGGACTCAATATAGGAGCTGACGACTATATAACGAAACCTTTCAATCCGCTTGAGTTGATGGCGAGAGTAAATTCCAATATAAGGAGACTTTTTAAATATCAAAACGCACAAACTGAAGATGAAAAATATATAGAAATAGGAAACATCAAGCTCAACACCATGGAAAAGGCGGCCTATGTGGATGGCAAAGACGTGAAACTTACATCTATTGAATACAAAATACTTGAGCTTTTGATGAAAAATGTCAACAGAGTATTTTCCATTGAAGAGATATATGAACTTGTGTGGAATGAACCTGCCATAGAGGCTAAAACTGTAACAGTCCATATAAGAAGAATAAGAGAAAAAATAGAGATAGATCCTAAAAAACCCATGTACTTGAAAGTTGCTTGGGGGTTGGGATATAAATTTGTAAATCCCTACAGGAGGAATTAAAATGGGAGAAAGTAAAGACATACGATATAATACCAAATTAATCTGGACAATAATTTTTTTAATATCACTTGCAGCAACTTTAGTTACCACATTTATCACTAAGAATAAAGAAATGACAAATTTAAATGATAGGCCTTCCTCAATACAGGGAGAATTTTATACACTTATAAACAATTCTTTATATAAAGATAATGTGAATTATGGGATAAGAAAAGAATTTGATTATTATGTGAGAAGTTACAAAATCAAAAACTATCCATTCACACAGGAATATAAAGAAAAATATCCCAATATTACAGTTGCAACAGGAGATAATGGAGAGTATCTTTATGGAGATAATTTCCCGGAAGGAATGAAAACAAATAAAGATATTACTGAAGAACCTGTTTTCACAACAAATCATATTTCCAATAGAATTTTAAACGAAGATTTCGATCCGCAAAAAATCGATTTAAGCAAAGAGGATATATTTGTTAGAGGATTTTATAATGCCGGTACGGAAAATATCAGTATTACAGAAAAAAACATACCCGATGCGGAAAATAAAGATCTAAAAAAATTATACGACTATCTAATGGTCAGTTTGAGAAACGCATACGGAGATATAGATTCATCAGAAAACGGAATTCAAAAGATAAACTTTGCCTATGCCTTCAATCCAAAAGCGGATTTCGTAAATAGAAGCATTTACAGAGATGATTATATATATAATGCCTTTGATATTATGATAATGAGCATTGCAGCTGCTTTGATCATAGTGGCAATATTAGCCATAGTGGGGAACTACGATAGGTCCAAGGGAGTTTCATTTTATAGAGGTATATCCAGATATCCAATAGAAGTGGTACTTTCTGCAATCGGACTTTGTCTGGCGGCAATATCTATATTGGGCAGCACAGGGATAGTTGATAATTTCTATGAATACTTAAATATTATCTTGCCTACTTCTCATTTTATCGCCGTATTTACCGCTTCAATAGCTGTGTACTACTTTGTTCATGGAATAAAATCCCTATACAATGAGGGTCTCAATTCCTTTATAATAGAAAAATCAATAATAGTTAAAATATTTAGAATTATTAAAAATAAAGTATTTGAAACTGTTAAAAAATTTATGTCAAATATATTCAGCAGAGAAAAAACAGGTCTGGATGCAACAAGTTATACGAAGTATATAATCGCCTACGGTGCTCTTATGTTACTGGGATTTGTAGCTTGCAATACAGTTGTGTTCTACGATGGACTCATAGTATTTATACTGTGGTTTATATTGATCACTTCCATATTTGCTTACTTCAGAAAGCACATAATCAGTTTAAGAGAAATAGAAAATGTCACCGACAACATTGCAATGGGTAACTATTCCTATAAAATAGATGAGTATCACAATGAATTCAGGAAAATAACGGATAATATAAATAATATCTCCAACAACTTAAATACAGCGGTGGAAAATGCGGTCAAATCTGAAAGAATGAAGACGGAGCTTATAACTAACGTATCACACGATTTAAAGACGCCCTTGACTTCCATAATCAACTATTCAGAGCTTATCAACTGTGAAAAAACAAAGGACGAGGATATAAAAGAGTATGCAGAGATAATAAATGAAAAATCTCACAAACTGAAAAATATCATTGAAGATCTCTTTGAAATCTCAAAGGCATCAAGCAACAATATAGAACTTCACCTGGAAAATTTGGATTTCAAATCCCTTGTCAGCCAAGTATTGGGAGAATGGGAGGATAAACTTGAAGAAAAGGGACTGAACTTGGTCGTAAATCTTCCCGAGAAACCGGTAATGAAAGAACTTGACGGAAATAAAACATCAAGAATACTGGATAACCTATTCTCAAATATAGAAAAATATGCACTGGAAAACACCAGAGTATATGTAGATTTGGCAGAAGATGAAAAAATAAAACTTACTATTAAAAATATTTCAAAATATTCTTTAAATATTTCATCAGATGAATTGATGGAAAGATTTACTAGAGGGGACAGTTCGAGAAACACTCAAGGATCGGGGCTGGGTTTATCCATAGCCAGTTCCTTGGTGGAAGCTCAAGGCGGAGAGTTCAAATTGGATATCGACGGCGATCTGTTCAAGACAATAATAGAATTTTAATAGTAAATCCTCACGGAGTTAGGTATAAATTTCGTGGGGATTTTTAATTGCGGCAATTTATAATTTAGAAACGATAAAAATTAACAAACTGTATAAATAGAAACTATTTATACAGAAATAAATTTGCATTTTTAATTAATTAAATGGGTATCATGATAGTGGAAGACATAGAATATATTATATGAGGTGATAAATAAGATGAAGAATGACGTTGCATTAAAAAGAAAAGAACACGAAGCAGTAAGAGAAGGTGTAGGATATTATGATTTCACACACCAATTATTAGATGTAACAGGTCCCGATGCGGGGAAATTTTTGGATAAAGTTTTTGTAAACTCTATTCTTGGTCTTGAAGTCGGAAAAGCAGCATATAGCACTATGTTAAACGAAGACGGTATCATTATCGACGATGTAATTATCTTTAGAATCGAAGAAGAAAGATATTGGGTTTCAACACTTTATATTAAAGAATTAATTGAATGGTTAAACGCTCACAAAGATGGTGAAGATGTAAGCTATGAAGATATCACAGCCAGAGTTACCATGTTTGCAGTTCAAGGACCTAAATCGAGAGAATTGATAAACAAACTCGTAGATGAAAGCATAGAAGATTTGAAATTTTTCAGCATAGTTGACAACACTGTGGGAGAATTGGATATCAAAGTTGCAAGAGCGGGATACACAGGAGAACTGGGATTTGAACTCTATGTACCCACTGAAAAGAAAGAATTACTTGAAGAACAGTTAAAAGAAGCAGGAGAAGAATTTGAACTATGTCCTGTAACCACTGATGTAATTGTAAGCAGTTTGCCCGCTGAAAAGGGATATGTGCTAATGAGCGACTTAAAAGGCACCAATCCTCTTGAAGTAGGATATGGATGGACTGTAAGTTGGGACGGTGACTTCATAGGCAAAAAAGCACTTACATCGGCAAAAGAAGCAGGAATCGGAAGAGATTTGCTGGGATTTGAAATAGAAGATGAAGAAATTGAAATAAATCCCGAAGACAAAGTATACGCAGGCGATAAAGAAGTAGGACACGTAACTAAGTACACCTACGGATTCACAGTAGGCAAAAATATCGGATATGCATTGGTAGATACTAATGAAGTAAAAGAAGGCGATACTGTCCAAGTAGGCTCCGATAAGATCGAAACAAAGCTTTGTGACAGAGTATTTTATGATAAAGAAAATAAAAGAGTAAGAGGATAATTGAATCTCTGAAAATTAAAAAGTCCTCCTGTAGGTTTTTCTAATCGGGAGGACTTTTTAATGTAATATAAAAGGTTTGATATCAATATATTATTTATCTAAACTAATATAGCTTTCAAAGCTATAGAATTGACGAGCTTATTTCAGACTTTGAATTCTGAAATATTTTTACAGATCATGTTTACCTAGATAGAAGCTGTAATTCGGGTTGTCGCCTGCAATACCGTGCCAATGAATAGTATGAAGTACTTCCAGTACCGGAAGTTTATTTTTTAGCATATCCACTGTACGACGTTCTACAGTAAGACTTTGCTCTAAATTTTCGTTAAGAAAGAAATTGGCTTCACCGCCGATCCAACACTCAGTGAATTCAGTTAAGTACTTATACTTAATGGACGAAACAAGTTCAAAACCGTTGGAAGGTTCAGCACCGGCGCCGGGAATAACTTTAGTTGCAAAGATGACTAAATCGTTGACAATTTTTTCCCACTTTTTTAAGTCTTCTTCATTACATTTTTCCATAGGACCAAATTCTATCCCATAGTAAGGTTGCCATTGCGCGCCTTCATTGTAGCACCAGGATCTGGCTTCACAAACGATATTTGAGTTTGCCTTCAAATAAGGTTTCGGTAAGTCTGCAAAGTATTTTGGTACACCACTGGCATCACGACCCATGAAAATGGCGTAATTGTTGTTTTCCGGCATCATCAGACAATAGTTTCCTGTGCCGTACTCTTTATGCGTACATTCAATAAGTATTGTAGATAAATGATAAGAACCTCTTTCAACTACATCGCTATCTTCATTGTACATGAAGATCACGGTTACAATGGGATTTTCAGTGGGTTCCCAAGGCTCAGGCAGTACATCACGGAGACCTTGTGGGTAAGTGCGGTATTGCAAGATATATTCATCGCATCTGCCGGCCAAAGTCATGACAGTCTGATCGTTGATGGCGGGTCTGCAGGGTGGATAATAGTTGCCACAGGCAATGAGAGGTTGAATGCTGAAATATTGTGGGTTGATTTTCATGGCTTATCCTCCTTAGAAATATTAATTAAAGCTACAAAAGAACTATATAGTTAACATAACTATCTATATGTATATATATCATAATTATAGAAAATTGTCAATGAAATTCACTATATTAATTTATAACAATTTAAAGATAAAGCAAAACTCTTAAAAAGTTTATGTAAGAAATATTTTAGCAAGAGGCTCAGTAACTATTTTATTTATTTCATTATATTCAAATTTATGTTTTTTAAACATAAAATAAATTTTACAAAAACTTAAAAGTGAAAGTGATATACTTTTTCATAGGAGGGGAGTCCATGAGGGTTGTAATTTCTGATCTTTCAGGGGAAAGTTTTGATAGGTTGAATATTTTACGTGATGGAGATTATTTTATTTTTGCAGATGGAAAATATTCTCCTTGTACAGGGTGTTTTAAGTGCTGGCTCAAAACACCCGGGACTTGTATTTTAAAAGACAAATTACAACACATGGGAGTGATTTTCGGCTATGCTGATGAGATTTACATAGTGACTGAGAATACCTATGGTTGTTACAGTCCCCAGGTTAAAAATGGATAGGATATACTAAATAGGACAATTTCATTCCGAACATGATATATTAAAA
>CAYFRD010000027.1:0-24879 GCA_964345555.1 uncultured Peptoniphilus sp.
TTCAATAGCGATTATTCTATTTTCTTATGTTGATTTTTGCTAAAAGTGATAATATTATCAGCACTATTATGCCGGTAATAATTCCTGCGAAGTACATGCCTGCTCCTATGGCGAGTTCGATTCCGGCACTCACCCAAAGGGCTGCTGCTGTTGTGAGTCCGAGTATATCATCTTTTTTCGTAATTATGGTTCCCGCTCCGAGAAACCTGATCCCGGAAACTACTTTTGAGGCTATTCGAGAGGGGTCCGAGCCATATTGGCTGTGCAGAAATATGGCTATTGTCATGAGCAAGCATGATCCAAGACTCACCAGCATATAGATTCTAAGTCCGGCTCCTTGTGTATTAGCTTCTCTTTCAAATCCTATTACTGCACTGATCAATGCTGAAATTAAAAGTCTTGCTATAATTTCTATATAGGATAATCCCTATACAGTTAATTGATTTTCCATAATACCGTCTCCATACTTTCTTCAATAAATCTATGGTTTAAAGTAACTTTCTCTTTTTATAAATTTAATTTTATTATTTAAATTATTACTTTACACATATTTCGCATTATTGAGTTGTTTTGCACAAAAATATCGGCTCTTGCCTTGGCAAAAACCGATATTGATTTTGATTATTCAGATGTGATTTTCAATTTGTTTTCTTGCATAGTCACTGTTACTTTGCTGTTTTCCGTGATTTCATCTCTGATTATCATTCTTGACATTTCTGTTTCTATGTTGGATTGGATGTATCTCTTCACGGGTCTTGCACCGAATTGTACGTTGTATGAGTTTTCCAATATGGAGTTCAATGCTTCTTCGGTGACTTCTATGATTATGTTCCTGTCTGATAGCCTATGTTCTATATCTTTAATTGCAGCTTTTATTATCTTGTAGATTTCATTTTTGGCAAGTGGTTTAAACATGACTATTTCATCTACTCTGTTCAAAAATTCCGGTCTGAATCGTCTTTGCATTTCTTCTCTTACCAGTTCTCTTGCTTCTTCGGTGATTTCATCATTTTCTCCTATACCGTCAAGTAGGTATTGTGAGCCTATATTTGATGTCATGATTATGACCGTATTTTTAAAGTCTACTGTCCTGCCTTGATTGTCCGTGAGTCTTCCGTCATCAAGTACTTGTAGCAATATGTTGAATACATCGGGGTGAGCCTTTTCTATTTCATCAAAGAGCACCACGCTGTACGGTTTTCTTCTGACTGCTTCTGTGAGTTGTCCGCCTTCTTCGTATCCCACGTATCCCGGAGGAGATCCTACAAGTCGTGAAACGGAGTGTTTTTCCATATATTCCGACATATCTATTCTTATGATGTTCTTTTCGTCGTCGAAGAGGTTTTCGGTGAGCGCCTTTGCTGTTTCCGTCTTACCTACTCCTGTGGGACCCAAAAATATAAACGAACCGATGGGTCTGTTTTCGCTTTTTAATCCCGCTCTTGCACGCAGTACGGCATCACTTACCACTTTGACTGCTTCATCTTGACCGATTACTCTTTTGTGAAGTGTGTCTTCAAGGTTGATCAATTTATCTCTTTCAGTCTTGTTAAGCTTTTCTACGGGTATTCCCGTCCATCTGCTGACTACATGTGCTATTTCGTCTTCGGTGACTTCTTCTTTTACCATGGAGTCTTCTTCCTTGGTGACACTTTCAGCTTTTTTCAATTCTTCTTCCAGTTGAGGCAGTTTTCCGTAACGAAGTTCTGACAGTTCTTCAAGGTTGTAATTTCTTTCAGCTTCTTCTATTCTGTGTTTTACGTCTTCTATTTCTTTTTTGATATTCTTAACCTTGTCCAGTTCGTGTTTTTCGCTTTCCCATTTTGCGCTCAATTTATCAAATTCTGATTTTTCTTCTGAAAGTTCTTTTTCCAATATTTGAAGTCTGTTTTTTGATGGTTCGTCAGTTTCCTTTTTAAGTGCTTCTCTTTCGATTTCCAATTGTAGGATTCTTCTTCTTACATCGTCAATCTCTGTGGGCATGGAATCTATTTCGGTCCTAAGCATTGCGCAGGATTCGTCCATCAAGTCTATTGCTTTGTCCGGTAAAAATCTGTCTGTGATATATCTGTCCGAAAGAGTTGCAGCTGCTATTACAGCTGAGTCGGAAATTCTTATGCCGTGGAATATTTCGTATTTTTCTTTCAATCCTCTTAATATTGAAATGGTATCTTCAACTGTAGGTTCTTGCACAAGCACTTTTTGAAATCTTCTTTCCAACGCAGGATCTTTTTCAATATATTTTCTGTATTCGTCAAGGGTTGTGGCACCTATGGCATGGAGTTCTCCCCTTGCAAGCATGGGCTTTAATAAGTTGGATGCATCCATTGCACCTTCTGTCTTGCCCGCTCCCACGATATTGTGAATTTCATCGATGAACATTATTATTTGCCCGTCGGATTTTTTCACTTCAGAGAGTACTGCCTTTAGTCTTTCTTCAAACTCTCCTCTATACTTTGCACCGGCTACCAACGCTCCCATATCCAAGGAGAATATCACCTTGTCCTTCAATCCCTCCGGAACATCTCCGTTTATAATTCTCTGTGCAAGTCCTTCAACTATGGCTGTTTTCCCTACTCCGGGTTCTCCTATGAGTACAGGGTTGTTCTTTGTTCTTCTGGAAAGTATTCTGATGACATTTCTGATTTCTTCATCTCTGCCGATTACAGGGTCGATTTTTCCGTTTCTTGCGTCTTTGCTCAAATCCCTTCCGTATTTTTCCAAAGCGTCATAGGTTGCTTCAGGATTGTCGGTATTGACTTGCTGATTTCCTCTTATCTTCTTCAAAGCGTCTAAAAATCCGCCCATAGTGATATTGTGTTTTTCAAAAATCTTTCCGGATTTCGAACCGTTCAAGGATATCAATGCCAAGTAAAGGTGTTCCACCGATACGTAGTCATCCTTGAAATCTATGGCGAATTTTCCTGCGTCATCTATTATCTTTTTAAATTCAGATGATGCATATACATCGGAGCCCCTTTGCTTTGGGAGTCTTGCAATTTCAGTTTCAAGATCTCTTTCTACTTCATCTACATTTACTCCCATATATTTTAAAATTCTTGGAACAAGTCCGTCTTTATCCTTTGTTAGTGCGTAGTTTAAGTGTACTTCCTCCAGTTGAGGATTGCCGTAGGACGAAGCGATGTTTTGCGCATCTTGTAAAGATTGCAGTGATTTTTGAGTGAATTTTTCAAAATTCATATCCATTCCTCCTATTATGATATATTCTTCAATTCTTCATATAATTTAATTTGTGCTTCTGTTAATTTGCTCGGATTTACTATTTTAAATACTATATACAGATCTCCTGTATTTCCCTTTAGATCTTTAAATCCCTTTTTAGGAATTCTGAGTTTTGAGCCGCCCTTTGTATTCTTGGGGACTTTGAGTTTTATTCTTCCCTCAAGAGTTTGCACAGTTATGCTGTCTCCGAGAGCCGCTTGCCATGGATAGATTTCCTTTTCGTTATAAATATCCAGTCCTTCAAGTTTTAAGTCCCTATGTGGATATAGTTCTATCTTGAAGTAAATATCTCCCGAAACTCCGTATTTTTCTCCCTTTACTCTTATCTTCTTGCCGGGAGTAATACCTGCCGGGATTTTCAAATCCACACTTATCGGTTTGTCATTTAAGTATAGATTGATTTGCTTTTCCGCTCCCTTGTAGGCATCTTCCAAGGATATCTCGATCTCAGTATTATATCTCTGTCTGGTCTTTCCGTGTCTACTTCTTCCTCCGGAGTTCATATCTGAAAATATGTCCGAAAAGCTGAATCCCCCTGTTGTTTTTTCATCTCCGAAGAACATGTTGAAAAAGTCCGAAAATCTACCACTTCCACCTGTATTTGTGTAGGTGTATCCGTATTGTGACGGATCAAAGTTAGCCCCGTTTGCAAAATCGTAGTTTGACCCGAATTTATCGTATTTTTCCTTCTTGTCCGCATCTGACAATACTTCGTAGGCTTCGTTGACTTCCTTTAATTTTTCCTGTGCGGCGTCATCCCCTTGATTTAAATCGGGGTGATACTTCTTTGCCAATTTTCTATATGCTGATTTAATTTCCTTCTGAGTGGCATTTTTGTCAACTCCAAGGATTTCATAATAATCTCTGTATTTCAAATAATCACTTCCTCATTGTTTGGTTTAGAAGTTTCTGACCTTCTTTGACCTTAATATATTATAATATACACTCATATAAAATGCAACATCTTAGAGTAAATTTAAAATAAAAAATAGGGTTTCCCCTATATTTTTCAACTATAAATACACGTCATTATTAATCCGCCGATCCTACTCCGAAGTCTGTATTTTCGTATAGAAAATCTATTCTCGGCTCATCTTGCAGATATCCGTACTTATCCATAAACCACCCCCACCAATTCATCGTCTCTTTTCACATCTGTGGAGTTTTCTACAAATATGTTTATGGTCGTCCATTTAAAGCGATCTTTTATTATCTCCATATCTCTATCTATCATTTCCCTTGTCTGCCCTTGAATTCCCACCATCAAACAAGGCGCATCAAAGTATTGTTCAACTTCTTCCACCTTTGTAAACCTAGCATTTTTATTCAAAACTTTTTCTCTGAAGTCATAATCAAAGGTTTCAATCCCTATCTTAAACAACACTTCCGTTCCATGGAAAAACTCTCTTACCTCCAACAGTCTATCCTTGTAAGCATAATGCGCCTCAAAGATAAGAGTATTGATGTTTTTTTCCTTCACTACGTTTTTTATATCCACTAAAGTTTGCTCGGGAAGTTCAAAGACCGAGCCGGAGTTTATACATTCAAGTGTACGGAATTCTCCGGTTACATTTACAAGTATCTCTTTGTTAAATTTTACAATGTACTCATTATCTATGGAGTTGTCATCTATATAGTCACAAAAGGTACACTTGCTCCAGAAACACGGTCTGCCCACGAGCAGCACAATTTCTCTTTTTTGTTTTTCTAAAATTTTACTGTATCTTATCAACGTCGAACCTCACATATATTTTTTTTACTATATAAAAGGACATGAGCCTGTCGAAATATTCCATGAAAAACTGAATCACAAAAGTTGAAACAGCAGGGTCCAATCCTGAATTTATCAAAAATCTCACAATTATGGACGAACCGCTGGAAGTGACTCCTCCAAAGATGTATCCGGCAATGATCGCCCCTAGTATTGCCGCCGGCAATACTATTATCAACATGGAAAAAGGTGTTGTCAATTTTTCCGTAAAGTCATGCTCCAAAAATATCCCCAACATAAATACCATGAGCATGCCCGTGGGAGCAAAGGGTAAAGCGTAGGGATCGAAGAGCATGGCAACTATGCATGATGATGCAAAGGCACATGCAACCGCCATTCTCCAACCGAATATCAAGCATATGAGCATGGTTCCCATGTGATCCAGCAATAGCGGCACCTTAGTAGCCACAGCTACAAATGCTCCGACTATATTTACAGCCACAGCTATACCTACTATTACAATCTCTCTAGTCTTGTATTTTTGCATAAAAAAACCTCCTAAATATTTAGGAGAACTCATAAAAATAGCGCCTTGATTTTTTTATTCTTGGAGTTCTCAAACAAGTCCCGCCACCTGTGCGGATTATACTAGGCATTAATCAGTATAGCAGGAAATGTTTGATTTGTCATTTTTATTTGAATTTTTAATTACTTAGACCAAACCTTGAATCTTAGCTATATAAATGAACAAAAATATCAGACCGTCATAAAGCACATGTATTATATAGGGCAACAGCAGATTTTTTCTCCAGATATAAGCAAGGCTCAAAGCAAATCTCACCGAGCCTATAACTATAAAGCTCTGAGTGAAATTGAAACTGTAAGTGGGCAAGTGAAGTGCCCCGAAAATCAACGAACTTAAAACCCAAGCAATTATTAGAGCAAGAAATTTACTTGCTCCCTTGAGATTGTTGTATATAAATAAAAAGGGCACTACGAAAAGAATCTCTTCCACAAATAATTGTATGAAAAGCACAGCAGTTAAAATCAAACTATTGTCTTTACTTATAAAATCAACCACCGGATTCTCAACAGCTTCACTTATATCTAAAAAAGACAGTGAGAAAAATGCCGCTGCGTAGGTCATTATCAAAACTGCAATTATTATGAGCAGGTCCTTTAATTTCAAAGGTTTAAGAAGTTTTCCATACCACTTGACATCAAGTACAAAAAGAGACAGCACCCCGACAAATATGAACAGAAAAAAGTTCAACACTGCATTTACAGCATCTATCTGTGAAAATGCAAACCCTCCGCTCACACTCATCAATATAAATCCGCCGAAAAGTATTCCCATGGATATAGTCCATCGTGCGCCGGAGACATCTTCAAATGGAAAATCGCTATAATCTTTGTACTTTACCAATTCTTCACTCATAACATCACCCTTTTATTTATACCTATTATCTCTTGGATTTAACTACTTTTATTGAAATAATATAGGACAACAACGGCATCAAGATCCCTATGGATATTGCAATGGCTATTATGCTGTTTTGTGAAAAGTTTATATCCGCAAATATATTTTTAAATTTCGCTACAAGCAATCCAACTATGAACATTATTCCGAAAGCAAATATAAACATTGCTGCAATGGATTTTTTCACTCCAAACTTGAATATAAAGGGAATAAATAGCATATACATAATAGTTATAACGCAAACTATACTCAAGACGTTTACCGCAAAATACATCACAAACTCATCTACGGTTTTCATCCCCACCACTACATTTATGACGAAGGATACGAAAAACACCAAAATCAAAGTAAATACCTGACAGAGAATTACCAAGGCAAATTTTGCACTTACTATATCCCTGGCCTTCACGGGAGAGCTCTTGAGATATAAGTAACACAGAGACTGCTCATCATTGTTAAAAGTATTGATCAGCAAGGAAAAAAATATTACGCTTAAATAACCTATTCCTGCACTTTCCCCTTGAATGTAAAACATAATTCCGAATACTATAGGAAAGAGTATCATCATATGCTTACTCTCATTGGAACGCACTATGTTTACTATATCTTTATACATCAAGCTTCTCGTCATTTCACTCTCTCCTCAAAAAATTTTACAGCTACATTTTTTAGCACAAATGTCAATACTACATCTGCGGTAATAATTACCGCCAAGTATAAGATATTTACGGAAGATATTATATTGTACAAAACCTCATTCCCCAATCTTTGCGACATAAAGAACAAAGCCAGGTAACCTATTATGAATATGCTGGTTATATAAATGGAAAATTTGTCATAACCCATTTTCATGGTGAATGTAAGATTTACTAAGCTGACAGCTAACAGAAAGCTCAGTGCAAAACATAGGAAAACCGTTATTTCAACACTTTGTGATTTAATATATGTCCCCAATGTAAAAAGTAATATGATGACAAAGTTGACTGCTCCCATCACGTAAAATTTTGCTCCCACATAATCTTTTATTTTGATGGGCATTGCTTTTAAATATTTGGTAAATCCGGCACTGTCATCATAAAAACAGGTATTTAAAATATATGAATTTACCAAAAAAGACAGGGTAAACATTACAAACAACAACATTAAATAGTTGAAACTGTTTTGCATTATCCTCGTGACCGGATATATACTCAACGTGATTATTACTAAGAACATCGACTTTGCATTGTTCTTTAAATTATAGAAGTCGTTTAAAAATATTGATTTCACAGTTCTTCACCCTTTTTATATAAAACCATTATTTCATCTATATGGACATCATCTACTACAATACCGGGATAAGCAGCTTTGATCTTGTTTTTACTGTTTGTCAAAGCTTCCACGGAATACTTGGCCTCTCTGTACTTGAGTATACAGTCCTTTGGTATACTTAACAATTCATCCTTTGAACATTTAATTATGCCGTAGTTTTCCATTAATTCATATTTTTCCTCGGTGAAAATTAATTCTCCGTCATCAATATAAGTAATATAATCTGCGATTTTTTCAAGGTCGTCTGTTATATGAGAAGAAATTAAAATACTGTGATTCTCTTCTTCCATAAATTCCAGAAAAATATCCAAAATATCATCTCTAACTACAGGATCCAGTCCGCTGGTGGGTTCGTCCAAAATCAGAAAATTCGGTCTTGAAGCCAGTGCCACTGCGATTTTATACTTCATTCTCATTCCCTTGGAAAATTTTGAATTCATTTTATTTAACGGCAAATTAAATCTTTTTACCAATTCTTTAAAATATTCACTGTCCCACTTGCTGTATATATTTCTAAAAATCTTGTCCGTTTCCTTCACATTTATGAAATTGCTGATAAAGACATCTTCTATTAATATCCCCAATTTATCTTTTACTTCTTTATTTATTTCAGAGCCTAATATTCTTATATCTCCTGTGTAGGATATCATGTCCAATATGCACTTGATCAATGTGGTCTTGCCCGCTCCATTGGCTCCTATCAGACCCATCACAGTGCCTTTTTCTATGTTGAAATTTATATTTTTCAAAGAAAAATCCCCATAGGATTTGCTTAAATTTCTAACTTCTAATGCATTCACTTCAATTACCTCCACAAATTTTCAAGCAGTTTTGCAACTTCTTCATACTCAATGCCGGAACTCTTTGCGACTATTATGCCTTCCTTTAAAATCTTCTCGATTTTGTCGAAGTTTTTTTCCTTCACAAATTGAGAGTTCAATTTATTCACAAAGGAACCCTTGCCCGACACCGTGTATATAAACCCTTCGGCTTCCAGGTCATTATATGCGCGCTTTGTTGTAATGACCGAGACCTTCAAATCCTTTGCAAGAGATCTCATGCCCGGTAAACTCTCATCTTCTGCCAGTTCTCCCTTTATAATCAGATTTTTTATTTGATTTTTTATCTGTTCATAAATTGGAACTTCGCTTGAATTGGATATAATTATATTCATTATAATCACCTTACTGTATATACTGTATATTTACAGTATAATCGCATCTAAGTTTCTTGTCAATACTTTTTAAAAATTAAGTTTATTTATTTCTGGTATCCAGTTAATGAAAAGGTTAACCTTTTGTGAAGGAGCGTGATATATATAAAAAAATTATTATAGGCATATTGATTATCGCTTTAATTCCTATTTATCTGATCTCCACAAAAAATAACTATAAAATTACCGAATCTACCTTTAGTGGGAAAAAAGATGTAATTATTCCCGATTTGGATCATATTCATGTAAAAAATTGTGAATACTATTACAGAGATGTCTTGGCTTCCAATGGAGATATCCTTATCCTAAGAGACGATAATAAAAAGTTTGAATTAAAAGAAGGAGATTCTTTAACAATAACTCTTGACGGTTTATGGTTATGCAATGAAATTGATAAGGAAGCTATGCTCTACAATGAATTTCTATACGCACAGCTGATAGATTCCAAATCAATACCTTACACTAAATTTAAAAATACATCTCCCTATGCCACTTTAACCTTTAAACCTGACAAACCGGGTAAATATGAAGTTGCGCTACTCAATTTAAATCCGGACTTCGTGTGGTTTCACCATTTAGTTGTAAAAATTAATAAAGGAGTTTGAAATAGAAATCCTGATCCGTTCACATTTATTAAATTAACTCTTACAACCAAATATTAAATTTACATATAATCTTAAAAATTATTTTAAATCATTTCGCATGCTATGCGTATTTCACAAACTTGTAGCCCTAATCTTTATTTGATTAGGGCTACTAATAAATTTTACATTAAATTTTAACTTACAGATCATTCAAGAGTACATCTACCATGTTTTCAACTTGGGTTGCATCATCTTCGTTCATTCTCCAATTTACCTTAACGAACTCGTCTATCACATCAAATCCTGCATCTTTAAGCTTTTCCTGAATTATTTTTACACTTTCACCGCTCCACCCGTAGGTTCCGAAGGCTGCCGCTTTTTTGTTTTTGAATTTAAGAGATTTCAGGAAGTGAAGCCATTCCGCAACACTTGACAATATATCGTTGACTTCCGTAGGCGATCCCACAACTATTGCCTTTGATCTGAAAACTTCAGTCATGATTTCGTTTTTGTCATACTTGGAAACATTTAAGGACTTGACCACGGTTTCAGGACTTCTTTTGTTGATTTCGTAGGCGATTTTGTTAGCTATTTCAGTAGTTCCTTCCCACATTGTGTCGTAGGCTATAACGATTCTGTCTTCTTGGTATCCTTGTGCCCATTCCTTGTATTTTTCAACAATTTGCATAGGATTGTCTCTCCAAATAGCTCCGTGACTTGGTGCAATCATTTCAATGTTCAAATTCATATCCTCAAGTTCCTTTAGTTTTCTTGTGACAAAGGGAGCAAAGGGATGAATTATATTAGCAAAATATTTCATTGCCTCTTTGTGCATCAACTCCTCATCCACGAGATCGTTAAAGAGTTCTTCTGCCGCAAAGTGTTGTCCGAAGGCATCCATTGAAAACAACAAGTTGTTGCCCGTCATATAGGTCGCCATGGAGTCAGGCCAATGGAGCATTTTCATCTCGATGAATATCAGTTCTTTTCCGTTGCCTATATCCAACTTGTCTCCGGTCTTTACCACATTGAAATTCCAATCAAGTTTTCCGTACTGTCCTTCCAAGCTCTTTACACAATTAGCTGTACAATAAAGAGGTGTGCCGGGGATTTCCTTGAGCAAATCTCTCAAAGCGCCGGAGTGGTCCACTTCACCATGATTTACAACTATATAATCAATTTTGTGCAAGTCGATTTCCGATTTGAGATTTTCTATAAATTCAAATCTGTGCGGAGCCCATACCGTATCCACGAGAACCGTTTTCTCTTCCTCTATCAAGTAGGCATTTTGGCTTGAACCGTTGATGATGGAATATTCATCACCGTGAAACTTTTTCAGTTCCCAATCAATAAAGCCTAACCAGCTTACATTTTCAGATATTTTTCTTCTCATACTACCATCCTCTATTTTAAAATATTTCTGAAATTACATGACTTCAGAGATTATTTACCCAACGGGCTGTTAAAAATTCAACAACCTTACCTTAATATAATTATATTTCATTATTCTATTAAATTAAAGCTAAATCGATACTTATTTTGTATTAAATTTGTGCAAAAAAGAGAAATGATTACTCATTTCCCTCTTCATTTTTATTTTTATTATCATCAAGAATTTTAAGTTCTATTTTTTCAATTCGCTTATCCTTTACGGAAAGCTCTTTTAACACAGCTTTATCCTTGTAATAAACAACCAAATCCTTTTCATCATCTTCCGGAATATATCCCAGAAGTTCCACCATAAGACCTGAAATTGTTTCGTGGTTGTCAGAATAAATCTTGGTATCCAACTGATTGTTTATTTCATCAAGTTCCAACCCGCCATCGACGATGTAGGTATTTTCTGCGATTTTCTTGATTGTAGGTTCGTCCTTATCGTATTCGTCTTCTATCTCTCCGACAATCTCCTCAACGATGTCTTCCATGGTAACCATTCCCGAAAATCCGCCGTATTCATCTATGAGCAATGCGACATAATTTTTCGTGGTCTGCAACTCCTTGAGCAGTTGGTCTATCTTTTTTGTTTCAGGAACAAAGTAAGGCTCCTTTAAGCATTTGTCCAATTCAATGGTTTTGTAGTTATTAAGCGAGTAGTTCACAAACAAGTCCTTAATATACAGAACACCCAATATATTATCAGTGTTATCTCTATACACAGGCACTCTTGAATATCCCATGTCCAACATTTCATTCAACTTGTATATATTGAACTCTTCATAGTCGATCATGTATATATCCGTTCTGGGAGTCATTATTTCATATGCCATTTTGTCATCGAAATCCATAATCTTGACTATCATTTCTTCGCCCACATCATTTATGACACCCTGTTCACTGGATACTTTGATATAGGACTTGAGTTCTTCTTCCGAAATTTTTTCTTCGACATCTTCAGAATATTTCCCTAAGAGCTTCAATACAACTGTAGTAGATACTGAAAGCAGTTTCACGAAAACAAAGAAAATCTTAGACACGAATTTCATGGTCTTTGCCGATTTAAGAGCGACTTCCTCCGAATTTTGAAGAGCTATCCTCTTGGGCACCAACTCTCCAAATACCAGCGTTATAAAGGACAATATAACAGTTATCACTATCACCGATACAACACCCGAATAGGGCAAATTATACTGAGCTAAAAACACTGAAAATCTTTGCGAAATAGTCGTAGCTGCCGATGCAGATGAAAAGAATCCCGCCAAAGTTATACAAACTTGAATCGTAGATAAAAATCTCGTCTGATCCGACATCAGTTCAAGAAGTATCCTCGCATTTTTACTTCCCTCTTCAGCCTTTAATTCTATTTTTCTTTTGTTACTTGAAACTATTGCCATCTCCGCCGAAGCAAAAAAAGCATTTACTAAAGTTAAAGCTGCTATTAACAACAATTGGGCTAAAATATTCTGCCCTCCGTCTTCCATAAAAAAATTCCTCCTAATTTAATAAATAATATTTTGCCATTCATTATATCAATAATGCTTCTATATTTCCACAAATGTTGTAAAATATTTACAGGTGATGACATGTTTTTTATAATGGGAATGAATCAAGGACGAGATTCCTTAGAATATAGCAGTGCATTGGAAGTCCACGACTGCGGAAAATACGGAAGAATGGAAGTATTTATGGTATATAACACCCTTTCACTGTTTTTTATACCACTTTTCAAATTCGGCAAAAAATATTATGTTAAGTATACCTGTTGCGAAAAAATCTACCATTTAAAAGACGATATAGGCAAAGAAGTTGAAAAAGGAGAAAATCCCTCCATAACCGACGAAGATTTGACATTGATAGCCGAGGGAAGACAGTTCTGCCCCAACTGCGGATATCCCATTGAAAGAAATTTCGATTTTTGCCCTAAATGCGGCGAAAGACTTTAGTTTTTATCGGCAATGAATTAAATTTTATTATTTATTTTTTTCAACGATCTGTTTTCTATAGAATAAAGAGTTTGCACTTCTAAAAATATCAAGGATTTATTAATATGGTATCATTTCTTCAAGTACGACTTATGCTACAAGTGTTTTGACCGCACAAGAAAACCCCGGCTATGCCGGGGATGATTTTTATTCTTCATCTTTTTTATGTGCCAGATAATCTTCTTTTACTTTTTTGACAGTCTCAGCAGGAATATCGATTTGAACTTTTTTTACTTCAGACAGTTCCACAGGTCCTCCTATGGAATAAACCATGTGTCCTTCTTCATCCTTGCCGGCTCTTACTTCCAATTCTCCGCCCGGTTGATAAATTACCTTTTGAAAATTTTCATTTTCAGCGGTGTTTAAATAATATCCCATAGCTACTGTTCCCGATCCACAGGATGATTCCCTGACTAAGGTATCGGCTTCCACTACATTTACATAGGGGACCATTTTATCTTCATCCGCGTTATAGAACAGTATTCCGTAGGCTTCGCATTGGAATTTTTCCTTTACGGCTTTTAAGGCTTTGTCAACAAAGTCTTCATCTTCTTCTCTGTCATCTATGATTGTATGAGTTATGCCCTCAAGTTCCACCACTTTGTAAGTGCTGCCTTCTATGGTTATTTCGCCTATGTTTTTAGCCTTGGGAAGTTCCACATAGGCTGTGTTTTCTTCGGTGTTTACAAATACATACATCGGATGATCCACACCACTGACATAGACTTCTATATAACCTTCTCCACCTTCGTCTAAAAACTGTGCTGAATACAATCCGTAGGATCTGGTGGCATTACCGCAAAATTCTCCGCCCGCCATGTCCATTCTAAGAGGCGGTCCGTCATAACTGGGGCTGATAAATCCCACTTGTTCTACTGTAGTATCTATCTGTTCCATAATGGCTTTTGTATATGCCGCTCTATATCCGGGATACACGGGCCATACTACAAATCCCGTGATGTTGCCTGCAGGATTTGCCACAAAAAAATCAAAACTTTGTTTCATATTAATTCCCTCTCTTTTTAATTTGCTTTTCTGATATCCTTTTTCATGATTCTTATTGCTACTTCAGGATATTCCATACTTAGTAGCCCCATGGCAGAAAGTATGTAGTCGCTATCTATATAATAGTCGGGATTCTTGGGACTTAATACAAGTTTATTATCATTTTCAAGAGAATTCAATATCCATTGAGGATTTTCCGCATAGACCAGGACTCCACCGGTTCCGATTACATTTTTAAGCTGTGTAAGATCCTTGCCTTTTTGAAAGTAGGCGTACTTGGTTTTTACGTATCTTCTGAAGAGTGTTCCTACATGTCTTTCCACAGCAAGTTTTACTGCCGATCTTGCCATTGCAGCATCGAATTTGTAATCCTCTTTTGTTTGCGGCACGAATTTTATATTTTCAACACGCTTCTTGACGCCTTCATATATATCTATTTTTGAATCATTTAAATTGCTTTCTATATCTTCTTCTCCAACAGCTTCATATAGGCTCATGGCCGAATATCTCATACCTAGATCTCCTTCGACAGTTCTCTTTGCCAAGGGTTCCGTAAGTCCTTCATAAATGACGTTGCTGTCTGTTGGGTGACCGTATCCTATGGAGTGGACGTCTGTCGTTGCTCCTCCTATATCCACTATCATCAAATCTCCTATGCCCGGTTCCTTGTCCGTTCCCAGTGAAAGCATTTGAGCTGCTTTTATAACCGCTTGGGGCGTGGGCATCAGAATCCCGTCTACAACACCTTCCATTGTATCCATACCCTTTGCATTGACAATTCTATTCATAAATATTTGTCTTATACATTCTCTTGCACTCTCGGGTTTCAAAACGTTCACCACGGGCATTACATTGTCAGCTACGAAGTAATCCAGTTTCGCCTCTGTGAAGATAGCCTCCACTTCATCAAGACAATTGGAATTAATTGATACGACTATAGGAACCTCGGGTTTTATGATTGCCAGTTTTTTTGCATTTATTATTACATTTCTTCTGTTGCCATGTTCAGTTCCGCCGGAATAAAGTATTATGTCACAAGGAGAATTCTTTATTTCTTCAAGGTCTTCTTCCGTGAGTTCGTAATAGTAGGTGTCCAGTATTCTGGCTCCTGCACCCAACGCCGACCTCTTTGCAGCTTCCGCCGTCAAGTTCTTAGTGAGACCTATCGCCAACATTTTAAGTCCACCTGCGGCTGATGAGCATGCAAGTATTTTGTCAGGTTTCACTTTTCTTCCCATGTTTGTTTCCAATTTGTTTAAGGCTTCATCATACCCGTTTCTAACATCGCTTTCTATGGTGGTTATTGCACTGCTTCTTCCGATTATTTCTTCTCTGTCTATATCTACCAAAGTCAGTTTTGTATAGGTTGATCCAAAGTCCACTAATAAAATTTCCATATTATCACCCTATAATTATAAATTTAACAAAAGGGGACCTCGATCCCCTTTTCATCACTTTAATTTATTTCAGCTTCCACCTTTTCAAGTATGGGTGCTGTTCTTTTTTCAACTTCTTCTAGAGCTTTCGCCATTTTTTCTTTTGTGTCTTTTACATAAGTTTCATCTTTAATTGAACCTAAATTGATTTTTACATTGTAAAATGCACCTGTTACTGCAAGTTTGATGTTTAATACTCCTACGCCCACATCAGTAATTGCATTTAAGTTTCCCTTTTCCACTAATTTTTCAGCGTAGTCAATTAGTTTCAAAGTTTCCATTCCCACTGTAAAAGGAACATTTGCTGCATTTTTATATTCTTCTTGAATTTTTGCAGAACGTTGTTGTTTTTCTTCTTCAGTTTCCTTGGGAAGTTTAAAAGCTTGCATAACTCCGTTGAAAGAATTTGCATCCTTGTCTATAAAATCCACGAATTTTTCTTCAAGATCCTTAAGTTCATCTATTAACGGTCTTACTTCTTCATGAACCGCTTCGTATTTTTTGCTTTTGACGGTGAGGTTAGCTACCATTCCCAATAGAGCTGCAGCTTGTGCCGCTCCTAAAGCTGATACGGATCCGCCCCCCGGTGCCGGTGAGTCGGAAGCTGTTTCAGCTACAAATTCTTTTATTGATAAATCCTTTAACATTTTTCCTCCTTAGAACAATCCTGTGATTTCTCCGTCGGCGTCAATGTCCATGTTGTTTGCTGCAGGTACTTTGGGCAGTCCGGGCATTATCATGATGTCGCCTGTTTCACATACTATGAATCCTGCTCCTGCCGATACTCTTACAGTTTGTACTGTTATTTCAAAATCTGTAGGTGCTCCTACCGCATTTTTGTCATCTGAGAATGAGAATTGTGTCTTAGCCATACAGATTGGTAACTTGTCCAAACCTATTTCTTCCAATTTCTTCATTTGCTTTCTTGCTGCTGCTGTGAAGACTACTTTCTTACCTCTGTAGATTTCCTTTACAATTGTGTTTACTTTTTCTTCTATGCTCAAGTTTACATCATAGAGAGGTTTGTAGTTTGAAGGTTGTGTTTCGATTAAGTTTACAACTTTTTCAGCTAAATCTCTGGTTCCTTCGCCACCCTTTGCCCAACATTCGCAAAGTGACACTTCTACTCCGTATTCTTTACATTTTTCGATCAGTTTATCAACTTCAGCTTCTGTGTCTTGTACGAATTTGTTAACTGCCACTACTACCGGCATTCCGAATTTCTTGATGTTTTCTATGTGACGTCCAAGGTTTGCAAAGCCTTTTTCCAATGCTTCTACATTTTCTTCCTTAAGACTGTCCTTAGCAACTCCACCGTGCATCTTAAGTGCTTTGATCGTAGCTACTATTACTACCGCATCGGGTTTTAATCCGCCCAATCTGCTCTTGATGTCTAGGAATTTTTCCGCTCCAAGATCAGCACCGAATCCTGCTTCCGTTACAAGGTAGTCTGACATTTTCAGCCCAAGTTTTGTAGCAATTAATGAGTTACATCCGTGAGCGATATTTGCAAAGGGTCCGCCGTGGATAAGTGCAGGTGTGTTTTCTAATGTTTGAACAAGGTTAGGCTTTATTGCATCTTTAAGAAGCATTGCCATTGAACCTTGTGCTTGCAAATCTCCTGCTGTTACAGGTTGTCCTTTTCTGTTGTATGCAACTATCATTCTTGAAAGTCTGTCTTTTAAATCTACAAGGTCGGATGACAAGCATAGTGCAGCCATGATTTCAGATGCTACTGTAATAATGAAGTGGTCTTCTCTTACTACTCCGTCAGCTTTTCTTCCAAGTCCCACTACTATGTTTCTTAGAGATCTGTCGTTCATATCCAATACTCTCTTCCATGTGATGTTGTTCATATCTATGTCAAGAGCATTTCCTTGGTGAATGTGGTTGTCTATAAGTGCTGCAAGCAAGTTGTTTGCAGCTGTCATTGCGTGCAAGTCGCCTGTGAAGTGCAAGTTGATTTCGTCCATGGGCACTACTTGTGAGTATCCTCCGCCTGTAGCTCCGCCCTTTACTCCGAATACCGGTCCCAGTGATGGTTCTCTCAATGCTACTACGGAATTCTTGCCGATTTTATTAAGGCCTTGTGTAAGTCCTATGGATACTGTTGATTTTCCTTCTCCTGCAGGTGTGGGTGTGATTGCAGTTACAAGTACAAGTTTTCCGTCTTCTTCATTTTTTAATCTGTTGATTGCATCGAAGGATATCTTCGCTTTGTACTTACCGTAGTTTTCCAATTCATCTTCGTGCAGTCCGCATCTTTTAGCTACCTCTACTATAGGCAGCATATTCGCTTCTTCAGCGATTTGTATATCTGTTTTTACTTCAGCCATTTTAGCCTCCTTATTTTATTCGATTATTCTTCAATTAAAAGTGTTTCTAATACTTGTTCGTACTTAAAGTCTTCAATTTGCATATAGTATGCAGCGGAATCTATAAGTGCTTGCAGCGGAATAAGTCCTATGAGTTCAGTATTCGCAACTGTAACACCATATCTTTTAGCTTCTGATTTTATCATTTCAAGCGCTTGATACACTCTTGTCTTTTCAAAGTTTACAAGGTTCATTGAAACTTGTACTTGTCCTTTTTCTTCAAGAGCAAGACCTATACCCTTTACAAATCTAAGTCCTCCGCCTATGTGACGAACTTTTTTTGCTATTGCATCTGCAATTTCAAGTTTATCCGTATTTAAGTTTACGTTGAAGGCGATTAGGTGGAATCTTGCTGCAACTGCTGTTGCTCCACTCTTTGCATTCATTTCTTGAGGTCCGAAATCAGGTTTCCATTCCGCTTCTTTGATCTTTTCAAAGAATCCTTCATATTGTCCTTTACGAACTTTTGCCAAATTCTTTCTGTCAGGTGTGGTTGCAGCGTCTTCATATAGATAAACGGGAATACCCATTTCTCCAATAGCCTTACCTACTTCATTGGCATATCCTATACAATCTTCAGTTGTTACTTCTGTAACGGGTACAAATGGAATTACGTCAACCGCTCCCATTCTCGGGTGAGCGCCTTCATGTTTTGTCATATCGATAACTTCAGCAGCTACTTTTACTGATTCAAGTACAGCTTTAATTACAGCTTCAGGTTCTCCGATAACTTCTACAACCAATCTGTTATGATCCTTGTCAGGTTGATAATCTATCAGTTTTACATTTTCTTTTGCTCTAAAGCATTCTACAATTTTATCGATCTTTTCTGCGTCTCTTCCCTCTGAATAGTTGGGAATACACATAACTCTCTTCATTCAGTATACCTCCTAATAAATTCATCTCTAACTCGCTTCGTCGATAATAACAAATTTCAATCTATAAATCGTCTAATAAATTTATTTATTAACGATAAATTTTATAAGATTATTTTTAACCCCCCTTGAGTATTCAAGCTTCAACAAATTATTTTAATTAACATTGCATTATTCAAGAGTATTCTTCAAAAGTTCTTAGATGAGTTAAGTATTCGTAAGCAAACAACTAATTAAAAACTTCCTTTTTTCATTGATTTCCCAAACTCTACCGTTAAATACAATTAAAACAAGGGAGTATAATACTCCCCTGCACAATTTAATCGTTATTTTGATCTTTGTGACCTTCTCTTATTACTTTGTATTCTCCCGTTTCAGTATTCAAATCGTAGATGTTGAAGTTAGTTTTCATGTCCAGTCCTTCGTAATGTGTTGCAAGGTTTATTGAACGTGATCCTTCCTCTCCGCTTTCTACTCTGTGGAATACATTTATGGGCCATACGAGGACAGCTCCGCCGTCTACCACTTTTTCTCCGTTGTGTTCGATATAATCAGGTGTCACTACGAAGTTTTCCACCTTGCCGTGTTCAACACTGTAGAGTTCAACATATCTCTTTCCGTATAGAACGAATAGATTGTCGTCTTGATGAGTATGCATGTACCACGGTCTTTCAACATCGCCTACAGGTCCCGGAGATACTGCGCTCTTTGTGTGAATTACTCTGTCAATGGCATCTACCTTGGGTACTAGAGATTTGCCCATTACATCGAATACTACACCTTCAGTCTTTCTAAAATCCTTTAACTTTATAATTCTATACAGACCTTTAACTTCTTCAACTATATATTTGCTTTCAACTTTATCCATAACAAAACCTCCAAAATTAATATTGTTTACTCAATGATATCTATATCCTTTTTTATAAAAATCAAAACAAATTTTGTATGTTTTCTATGGAATATTTCACTTCGATAAAATTAAAACAATCTCATTTTCAAAGGAATGTAAATTGATACATATAATCTACGGGCGTAGGCTTTCGCCTCTGCAAATCTCATATAACCGGGTATATTTTCATTCAAAAACTCCGCTTTACTTTAGGATTTCGGAGCTAAGTTTTTAAGCTGCTTTTTTTATATTTAAAAATATATTTTCGTACATTTCTTTTATCTTGAAGATTATTCCCTTTTGTGTGACTCTGTCCTTGACTATCAGGTCCGTATTTTGGATTTCCTCTCCGTCCATTATGTACTTTACACTTCCAACTACATCTCCCACTGCCAAGGGCGCTTTAAGTCCCGGATTTATATTTAACTCTCTCTTGATGTCGCTCTTACCGTTCCACAGAACCGAGCCGCGAGCCTTTTCATATACTTCAACCTCAGGTACCGAAGCATCCTCAACCTTTATTTTGCTTACAGCTTCTTCGGGATTGCCGATCAATATGTACTTGTACTTTTCAAAGCCTTCTGCCATGAGTTTGTTGGCTGCAACATATCGTGCCCAGTCATTTTTGGAGCCGGTTGTTATGCCTATGAGTCTGGTGTCCAAGGTCTTGCCAGCTTCTCCCTTTTTAACTCCCGTAGCAATCAAACATCTGCCGGACGCTCCCGTATATCCTGTTTTTAAACCGTCTATTCCCTCGGTGATTCCCAGTGTGGGATTTGTATTGTATTCAATGAAATTTCTGTCAGGCTCTTCTATCTTTTCCTTTGATGTTATGTCCAAAACCTCCGGATGTTTTGAAATCAATTCTCTGGAAATGATGAACATCTCCCTCAAAGTCATCTTGTTATAATCTTCCACGGTGTAATCTGTAAGTCCCGTGGGATTTACCATGTGTGCATTTTTAAGTCCCAGCTCCTTGCACTTGTCGTTCATCATGCTGACAAAAGCTTCCTTTGAGCCTGCGACGTGTTTTGCAAGAGCCGTCACCGCATCGTTGCCCGATACGATTAGAGATGCTTCCAACAATTCTCCCACGGTCTTGGTGTCATTTTCCTTTAATTTATAACTGGAACCGCCCAGGAGTGCCGCTTCTCTATCTATTAAAACCACATCGCCCCTGGAAAGTGCTCCTCGTGATATCTCATCGAAAACCACAAAGACCGACACCAATTTGGACATCGATGCCATGGGTTTTACTTCATCTATATTGTATGACTCAAGGATTTTTCCACTTTTGTAATCGCCCAACAGGTAAGCTGTAGTCAAGCTGGTCAAAGGTTGCTTTTGCAGTGCATCTATTTTCAAAGCCTCTTCATAGGTCGCCCTTTGAACACCTTTTTTAGTAGGAACAAAGATATTTTGATTTCTTATCTCCACCGGCTCGGCGGGAGTTTCTCCCTCCGCCGTGACCACCGTCGGCATCAAGAGCAGAAAAACCGTAAGTATGCATAAAATTCTCTTCATCTGTTCACCTCAGATTCAATTCTATCAAATATAAATATATTTTAAAAGAAAATAGTATCTTTTTAAATAGCGGGCAATATTAAATTTGCCAGTCCGAAGAAAATAATCAGCACAACTGAATCTACAATGGTGGTAATGACCGCCGATGCCATTATAGCCGGATCCATTTTCAATTTTTTTGCTCCAAGAGGAAGCAGCGCTCCCATGACCTTAGCTAAAATAACAGTGAAAAATACCGTTAAAGACACAAGAAAAGATATATTCACAGGTGTGGCGGTAAAAATCTCCAACCTCGCAAAATTAACCGCAGCAAGTATGACTCCGCACATTATCCCTACTTCCAATTCTTTTAATATTACCTTTAAAGAATCGGAAAGGATGATCTCTCCCGTTGCAAGAGCTCTTATAATGATAGTGGAGGATTGACTGCCCGAATTTCCTCCCGTGTCCGTTATCATGGGGATAAAGGCGGTCAGCACCAAGTACTGTGCAATTATGTAGTTGTAATTATCTATTATGCCGGCTGTAAAGGTCGCAGAAATCATCAGCACCAACAACCACGGAATTCTGTTCTTCGCCAGTTGCCACGGTGTTTGATCCAAGTATTCTCTTTCCGACGGATTGATAGCAGCCATTTTGTGAAAGTCTTCCGTTGCTTCTTCCCTAGCCACATCAAATGCGTCATCAAAGGTTATTATTCCACACAATCTGTATTCGTGATCCACGACGGGCAATGCTATGTAACCATACCTAATGAACTTGTCAACCACTTCTTCTCTATCATCAGTGGTTACAACGCTCACAACTCTCTTTTTCATAATGTCTTCCACAAGGCTGTCTCCATCCGATACTATTAACATCTTCAAAGTTACAAATCCCAACAGCTTTTTATACTTGTTTTCTACATAACAGGTGTATATTGTCTCTTTATCCATAAGGCTATCTTTAATAGATTGCAAAGCTTCTCCAACAGTCATGTCAGGCTTTAATCTCACATATTCAATGGTCATTATGGAACCGGCGGAATCCTCCGGATACTTCAAAAATTCATTTATCAATTTGCGCTCCGACGGATTTACTTTTGCCACTACCTTGGTCACAACATTGGCAGGCATCTCTTCAAGTAAATCTATTTTGTCGTCGAAGTCCATTTTTTCGTAAATATTGTGCAGTTCCGTTTCATTTATCGCGTTTACTATTCTAATCTGGTCGAAAGGTTCCATCTCCGTGAATACCCTTGCACTTAACTCCTTAGGCAGCATTCTGAATACCAAGAGCATGTTTCCGTCGTCCATGTCCTCGATGATCTCGGCTATATCAACAAAATTCAGTTGTGATATTTCTTCCTTGAGTTCCTTCAGTTGTTTTTCTTCTATTAAGTTTGCAAAATTTTTGCGATATTCTGCATAGTCTTGTATTTTCATAAGAATACACCTCCTCGAAATTCAATTTTATCACAAATTTATTTATCCTTATAATTAAAATTTTTCAACTCCAATTATAAATCCGCAATTTACAAAAAGAAAAACCATCTTGAGCACTCGCAGTACACAAAATGGTTTATCAAAGTTTTTTATAAATTTATGAAAAATTAATTTTAACAGCAATTAACAATATTGAAATACATACCACCGCAATAATGGCGAAGTACTTCCATATATATTTCAGCCATTCCGCAAAAGAAACCTTTGAATAGGACAGTATGGCGATTACTGCTCCTACAGTAGGATAAATCAAGTTGCTGAAACCGTCGCCGAATTGAAATGCCAAAATGGCAATCTGTCTATTTAATCCGATTAAATCCGCCACAGGTATAAACACCGGTAGAGTAACAACAGCTTGTCCGCTTCCTGACGGCACGAAGAAATTAATAACAGTCTGCATGATGAACATGCCTACAGCATTTATGCTTTGCGAATTGCCTTGCAACATTGATGCAATGGAATGAACTACAGTATCAATTATTTGACTGTTAGTCATGAGGACCGATACTCCTCTTGCCATTCCTATAGCTATGCCCGCTATATACATACTGCTTCCGCCTGCTATTATCTCATCGGATATTTTGTTGGCATCATATCCGTTAGCCAATCCGCACAATATACCGCCGATTATGTAAATAGCCGACATATCGATCATATTAAAATTCAATTTCAAAGAACCGTACACAATTATTGCAATAGTCAGTGCAAATATAATCAAAACCAGCATATGATTTTTACTGAAAGTGGTATCTTCTTTATCATATGTACTCAAGTGAGATAAATTTTTCCCGTAAACTATGCTCTTTGTCGGATCTTTTTTTTATTTTATCGGCATATCTCAAGGTGTACAGTATAGTTATAACCATAAATACTATGAAACTTATAAGTCTAAATCCCAAACCTGAAAACATAGTCAACTCTGCAATAGATTGACCGATACCCGTCGTCCATGGATTTGTAACACCGGATGCCCATCCTGCCACTATCGGCACCAAGGATATGCTGATCCCAACGATGATGTCGTATCCCAAGGACAGCGATATCGCTATACAAAGAGGAGCAAAGGGTATTACCGCTTCCAACATGCCCGGGAAAGCACCCAAACAACCGAAGAACAAAGATATTACAATCAAAATCAAAAAATCATTTTTCGAACCGAGTTTGTTTCGCAAGAAATATACAAAAGAATTAATTGCGCCGGTACTCTCTACAATTTTAATAGCTCCACCAATTAAAAATATCATAATTATTAAAGTAGATGAGTCCTGCAAACCCTGCGGTATAGATTTGAACAAGTCAAAAATCGTCGCCGGAGTCGACTCTACATTGTGGAATGTAGTACTGTCAACCATAGTTCTGCCGCCCACTTCAATTCTTTCATATGCCCCTCCGGGAATTATGTAAGTGCTGGCGGATACGAGAACCAATAATATGAACAACACCACTACTCCGTTGAGCTTCAACTTCTTCTTCATTAAAATAACCTCCTGATAAAGCAAACTTATTAATGCTTTTCATAAAATGAATTGTTTATTTTTATGCTGTGCACTGTGCATATTAATTATTATAGTAAAGTGTTTGCATTATAAAGTCAATTGTTTTTTGAGAAAGTTGAAAAGTTGAACTAAATTTCCATATCATAATAATTTTTGTTAAAATAAGTTTCCAATACGCTTAAAAATCTTTCGTCTTCTTCCTTTTTTATAGCATCGATCATTTTTTCATGTTCTTCCAGGTGAATTTTTCTGAAATCACTTTTATTGTATAAAGAAAATAACAGCAGCGTCTTTTCCAATTCATCGTATAACTTCAACATGTATTTATTCTCTGTTTCTTTGACTATTATTTTATTAAATTCCAGCGATTTTAATATATATTTATAATCGTATTTCGATTCTTCGTGAAACATATTCAGTATTTCCTGTTGTGACCTATCCAGTTTTTTCACCAAAGAATCTCTCTTACCTTCTTGAATACAAATTTCATAGGCATTTGCAATTATTATCTTTACAGCCTTATTTAAATCCACTACATCCTTTTCATTTATCGTTTTTATTCTGTATTGATAATTATCGGAATACTCGATTAAACCCTCTGATTCCAAGTAGGACAGTGCCTCTCTTATGGGCGTGTTGCTCACTCCCAACTCCTCGGACAAATTCGAGATTACCAATTGTTCTCCCGTTGCGTAATATTTTTTGTATATTCTCTTCTTTATTAATTCATAAACCTGAACTTTTTTACTTTTACTTTTTATCAAATTTAATTTCCTCACTAATATAAATTTATTACAAATATCTTTTTATTATAGCATAACCTTTATCTTCATA
>CAYFRD010000028.1:0-24775 GCA_964345555.1 uncultured Peptoniphilus sp.
AATAAGAATATGCATTATAGCATTTTACACAAAATTAAGGACTTGACTAAAATAAATGATATAATGAGAAAAATATATTTTGATTATAAGTTGAGGGGATAGATAGTATGTTAAAAAATTTTAAATTTGATAAATTTAAAAGTCCTTATGAAGATAAGAAAAGAGGAGAATTGGGAGATATTCTTGCAAATTATCAGAGGGTTTGTGTAGAGGAAAATATACCTGTGATAATCATGATAGACGGGTGGGAGTCTTCGGGCAAGGGCTATGTTCTTAATGATTTGGTGAGAGATCTGGATGCAAAGCATTACAGAGTTTCAATATTTGAAGACTTTGACGAAACCGATGATTATTCTTATACTTCACAATTTTGGAAGAAAATCCCGGCAAAGGGAGATTTTGCCATATTTGACAGGAGTATGTACTATCATATGTTCAACGACTTAAAGAGCAATGACAAAACTCAAAGATTGAGGATTAAACAAATAATGGAGTTGGAAAAGTTGTTGTACGACGATCATACTATATTGATAAAGTTTTTCCTGCACGAAAGCAAAAAAAGACAAAGGGAAGCCATTGATGAATATTTGAAAGATGACTACAGGAATTTTTTAGTTGGAGAGGAAGACATTGCACAAAATAAGCATTATGAAAAATATCTTGAACACTTTGATTTGATGATAAACGGTACGAATTTTTCCTTTTCACCTTGGAACATAGTATCGTCGGAAGATAGAAAGACCGCTTCTAAACACGTGTTGGGAACTACTATAGAGATAATAGAAAGACAAATTGAAGATATAAGACAAAGAAGAAATGCAGAGAACAATTGGAAGCACCCCGCTTACAAAATGACAAAGAGCTTGGCCGATTTTGAACTTAGTAAAGAATTGGAAGAGGAATATGACGAACTCAGTTCTCTGCAAAAAAAGGCGGGAGAGCTTGCCTATTCCCTTCACACAAAGAACGTACCTGTAGTCTTGGTATTTGAGGGGATGGATGCCGCAGGGAAGGGAGGAGCTATCCAAAGGCTGTTAAGAAGAATAGATGCCAGGTCCTACAACATAAACCCAACTTCCGCTCCCTCGGATTTGGAAAAGGATCACCATTATTTGTGGAGGTTTTATAACAACTTTCCCAAGGACGGATACATGGCTATATTCGACAGAAGTTGGTATGGAAGAGTCATGGTTGAGAGGATTGAAGGTTTTGCCAATGAGTACGAATGGTCGAGAGCATACGGAGAAATCAATAATATGGAAAAAGAGTTGGTGGATTACGGAGTTCTTTTAATAAAGTACCTCTTAGTTATATCAAAAGATGAGCAACGAAGAAGATTTGAAACCAGAGAGCAGGAAAAACCCTATAAAATAACAGAGGAAGACTGGAGAAACAGAGAGAAATGGGACGATTATATAGATGCCATGGATGAGATGCTCTACAGCACATCAACGGGTTATGCACCTTGGACGGTAGTTTCAGGAGAATCTAAAAAGCACGCAAGAATTCACGTGCTTAAGAAATTCATATCCGAGGCGGAAGAGTTCCTAAAAAAACTAGAAAAATAATAATCACTCTTCAAAATAGAACGATTGTTATTTTCATATTGTATCAGGCGGATGTGGGCATCAACCTCTACAGATAATGAATGTGGATATTAAAAACTATTAGATGATGCCCTCATAGTAATGAATTATGCTCCAAGAAAATATAACAGGTAGGTGGGTGTTTACCTTTACAGCTGAGTACATTCACTAGTCATATAAAAAATAATGGCGTAAAAGCCATTATTTTTGTGCTCATTAAAAAATTAAGAAGACTTGACAGCTTAATTAATATGTGTAAAATTAAAGTAAATCTAGATTCAAAAATTTGAATTTTAGTTTATGGGTTTTATATAATTTGCTTATTTTGAATCCATCAAAAATCCTTAAGAGGATGGATGGAACACAAACTATTTCACACTACCAATAATGGCGTAAAAGCCATTATTTTTGTGCTAAAAGATCTCTATATTCTTCTTTCTTTTGGAATTCTTTTACTGCATAGGAGCAAAGAGGCATTATTTTTACGCTCTTTTCACTTGCTCTGTCCACAACTTCCTTTACAAGTTTAGCAGCTATTCCCTGTCCACCGTATTCTGAATCAACCAAAGTGTGATCGATTATCCAGATATTTTCAGATTTTGAATAAGTGCATTGCCCCACAAGTTTTTCACCGTCATAGGCTGCAGCTCTGTTGTTATTTTCTTCATATACTATATTTATCATATTATCCTCCTTATTTAAGACTTATTATTTCCTTGAATAAATCCTTGTTATCATTTAATACCCCTTCTCCACCGATTGCACACATATAATTTTCATCCATGGCTTTTTTCAAGAGCGGAGCCAATGCCTTTAAGTCTTGAAGTTTTGTGTTTATGGCCTCCTCTTTGAAATTGGATATTTCTTCTTCTGTGATATCGGACATATATCTTGTAAAACTTAAACTTCCCTTTCCTTGTGGAGAGAGCATGGGATCAAAGACATTCATAGTTCCTATTATGAAGTTTTTGATATCTTCTTCACTTAGAGATAAATTTTTAAGAAATGTGTCCATGTTGTCATATACTTCGATGGTTTTTGACAAGTTGGGATCTCTATAGGAGTAGGTTTCCATGTCGGAGGACATTGAAAATCTGACTCCTGCACCATAGGCACCGCCCTTTGCTCTTATATTGTCGTGAAGATAGGTCGAAGAGAGTATGTTTGCTAACACTGAAAATGTTCCATTGTATTCTGCACCCAATTCTCTCAGATCAAAACCCTTTGAAACGTATTGAACATTTGCCGGTAGTGAGAAACCTTGATTTTTTTGTTCTTTTTTAAATTTATATTCTTGTTTTTCCAAAGTTCCGTTAGGCAATTTACTTATGAATTTTTCTATAAATTTTATATTTTCTTCATAGGATTTTTTTGATCCGGTGAAGTGCACTATTAAGTTTTTGGAGTTTACAAAATTCTTCATTAAGTGTTCAAGAGATTGTCTGAATTCTTTCCACTTTGCTTCAAAGTTTGAAACTAAATCTCTAAGATAAAAATAATTTTCAAGTCCGCTTATTTTCGCAGTGTAGTCCGATTGCTTCAAGAAGTAACTCTTTACCGTTTCGATCATTATTACGTGACCGTTTTGTAAAAGGGCAGATTCATCCGCCGATTTTTCCATTTGGAGCAGTTCTTTAATTCTATCCTTGTCGTTCAGTTGCGTGTTTAAAAGTATTTCTGCTATTAGATCCAAGGATTTTTTGAAGTTTATGTCCAAGGTTTTAAAAGATACGTTGAATCTGGGATTTATATCGTCGCTATCTTTGTAGTTTGCATATACCACAGGATTTAGCGAATAATTTCCCAAGACTTTGTAAATTTCCGAGTCCAGCTTTGCATGGTCGAAATTTGAGGTGGACAATTTGCCCACCAAGTCGGAAAGCAAGGAGAGATTTGCTATTTCCTTCTTTTTTACATGGGATGCGTCAAAGGAGAAGGTGACATAGTTTATTTCGCTGGTGAACTGTTCGTTGAACAGATAGGTCCTATCTTCTTTTTTGCATATTTCCAAAGGAATATGAGTTATTTCCTTGTTTATATCCGATATTTCAAGAGATGGTATAGTTGCCTTATCTTCAGGACTGTCCTCTGAAAGCTGAAAGTCGAAAAGCCTTTGTGTTTCATCAATCATTGATTGCAGTTGCGAATCGTCTAAAGATTTTTTATAGTTCTGTAATTTATCTTTTATTTTTTGATTTGTTTTTTTATCCTTGTCAATTTCCGGCTCGGCAATGAGCAGAAGAGCATAATTGTTATTCAACAGTTTTTCTTCTATATATTTTTCAAAAAAATCAGAGCTCATGTTTTCTCTTAATTCTTTGATCAGGTCGTTGGTCTTCAGACTGTCGATGGGCGATTTATCATAGAGCCATGAATTCATCGCTCTGATATTGTATATGATGGACTTCATAGTTCCGCCGCCTTCACGGAAGGAGAACTCAAATTTGTTTAGAGTTGCCTCCAGAAGATCTCTGTCCAGACCCCTTTTGACTATGTCTTTCAAAGTATCAAATATGGTTTGCTTGAATTCTTCACTTCTTGTCGAATCTGTATTTTTTGCGATTATGGAAATATCCAGAGCAAGAGATGAGGAACCTTCAGCATAGATGTCTTCTGCGAGATTTTTTTCCAACAGGGCCCTTTTTATGGGAGCAGAATTGGAATTCACAAGCAGCTCAATTAAAAAATTCTGCATAAAGCTGTCCAGTTTATCATCACTCTTGCCGATACACCAGCTATATGCAAGGTAGTCCTTATTTTCACCGATATTGCCCTCGGAAGCATTAAAGGTGCCGTGAACTGTCTTTGGAGCATTAAAGGGAGCGTTTAATTTTATTTGCGAATCGACTGATTTGTAATCAAAATCGGATAAATAATTCTCATCTATATATTCAAGAGCTTCTTCCATGTCCAAATCCCCATACAAATATATATAGGAATTTGACGGGTGATAGAATTTTTTATGAAATGATAAAAAATCTTCGTAGCTGAGATCTGTGATGTTTTCGGGATTGCCGCCGGAATCCACTCCATAGGATGAATTTTCATGCAGATTGAAAGTTATTAAATCTGAAACTATATTTTGTTCGTCGGAATAAACTCCCTTCATCTCATTGTAGACTACTCCATTGTAAACTAATTCGGCATTTTTATCTTCAAGTTCGTAATGCCAACCCTCCTGTCTGAAGATTTCTTCCTTTTCATACATCAGCGGATAGAATACGGAGTCCAAGTAGACGTCCATAAGATTGTAAAAATCCTTTTTATTTCTGGAACTGACTGGATACATGGTCTTATCCGGATAGGTCATCGCGTTTAAAAAAGTCTGCATACTGCCCTTGATCATATCCATAAAGGGTTCTTTAGTTCTATATTTTCTTGAACCGGAAAGCACGCAGTGCTCCACTATGTGGGGGACACCTGTGGAATCGTCGGGAATGGTTCTGAAAGAAATACTGAATGCCTTATTTTCATCATCATTTGAAAGAGTTAGCACTTTGGCTTTTGTCTTTATATGTTCGTATATTTTTGTTGTGGAAGCTACATCGTCGATATATTCTTCGGTAATTAATTTATATTTATTCATATAAACCTCCTTAATTATTTATTATACCCGTTTTTACACTTAATTTTACTAAAACAGATAAAGAAAAAAATTCGATACAATAAGTGAAGAAACTACATAATTGGCGTAAAGTTTGATATAATATCCCTATAAAAAAGGAGGTTAAAAAATTAATATGGAAAATAGTTTTTTTGAAAGAAAGTTTCGTCTAAGGGAAGCTAACTCTGATGTTAGAACTGAGATTATGGCGGGACTTACTACTTTTATGACGATGTCTTACATACTCATAGTAAATCCCAACATTCTTTCTGAAACAGGCATGGACAAGGGTGCGGTCTTCACCGCTACTATAATTGCATCTGTGATAGCTATGCTTATCATGGGTTTTTATGCAAACTTGCCCTTCGGACTTGCACCGGGCATGGGACTGAATGCATTCTTCACCTATACAGTTGTAATGTCCTACGGTCATACTTGGCAATACGCCCTCACGGCAGTATTTATAGAAGGAATTATTTTTATTTTGTTAAGTGTATTCAGCGTAAGAGAGGCTATATTCACATCCATACCAGTAGCTATTAAAAATGCAGTGAGCGTTGGAATTGGATTATTTATATCATTTATAGGATTTTCGAATGTAGGTCTTGTAAAGCAAGGAGAAGGAGTTATCTTGGCTCTTGGCGATTTGCTCACTCCAAACATGGTGGTATTTTTCTTCGCATTAGCTTTGATGGGATTTTTGATGGCAAAGAAAGTAAAGGGAGCTCTATTATTCGGAATTATAGGATCTACAATTCTCGCAATTATCTTAGGGGTATCCCATTTGCCTACAACGTCAATCCTAACTATGCCACCATCACTAAGCAGTATAGCCTTTAAATTGGAGTTCGATAAAATATTTACCTTTGATATGTTTTCAGTAATGTTTACATTTCTCTTCGTCGATATGTTCGACACCATAGGAACTCTTACGGGAGTTGCTACAAAGGCGGGCATGATAAATGAAAAAGGAGAACTTCCCAATGTAGGCAAAGCCCTGATGGCGGATGCAGTGGGTACAGTTGCCGGAGCACTTTTGGGAACCAGTACAGTCACTACTTTTGTCGAATCGGCAAGTGGAGTTGCAGATGGAGGAAGAACGGGATTAACATCTCTTTCAACGGCATTTTTCTTTTTGATTTCTCTGTTTTTATTTCCCTTGTTTGCCATAGTACCTGCGGAAGCCACATCGGCAGCCTTGGTAATGGTAGGATTATTCATGATGAGCCCTATAAAAGAAATAAATTTCGACGACTTCACCGAATCGGTACCGGCATTTTTGACAATCACACTTATGCCCTTTGCCTATTCAATCGCTGAAGGTATAAGTTTCGGGATAATGTCCTTCGTTCTTTTAAAACTTATAACAGGAAGAAAAAAAGAACTAACACCAATGATAACAATACTTGCAGTAATATTTTTCCTGAGAATAATCAGCCCGATAATCGAAGCGGCATTTATGTAAAATCAATCGCTCTCAGAAGTCACTTTTGTATGAGTTAAACTATAAGTCATACCCTATATATTTTTGTAAAAGAAGAATATAAACAAAATATATATGTAACCTTCCATTATTTACATGGGAGGTTTTTTGTTTGAATAAAATAAATATAATTGATTGACAAAGCTAAAGTAATATAATAAAATCAACGTAATAATCGTGCATTGTGCACGATGAAGAAAGCGATTACGAAAGCGGTGAAAAATGTGCAAATAAATGCAATTGTTAATGGTATTGAAGTCAAAAAAGAGGTTAATGAAGATTTGCGTCTGATCGATTTTCTTCGTGAAGATCTTGGACTTACCGGCACGAAAGAGGGATGTTCCGAGGGTGAATGCGGGGCTTGTACTGTGATTATGGACAAAAAAGCAGTGACATCTTGTACAGTTTTAGCCGGACAGATCGACGGTTGTGAAATTATCACAGTGGAAGGTTTGCAACAAAATGGTGAGTTGGATATTCTTCAAGAGAAATTTATAGAAAAAGGTGCAATTCAGTGTGGGTATTGCACACCGGGATTTTTGATGAGTGCAAAAGCTTTGTTGATGAACAATATAAATCCCACAATTGATGAAATAAAACGTGCGATTGAAGGCAATTTGTGCAGATGCACAGGATATATAAAGATTATTGAAGCTATAGATGCAGCGGCAAAGGAGATGAGATAATATTTTATTCACCGCACACTCGTGAAGAGTTGACAAGTTTGTTGACAGGAAATTTAGACGACACTTATTTTATAGCAGGCGGTACGGATCTGTTAATACATATTAAAAACAATAAATTAACAGATTACAATATTATCGATTTGACTAAGCTAAAGGAGTTTCATTATATACGTGAAGATGAGAAAAAAGTGTACATAGGTGCTTTGACAACGATGACTGAAATATGTGAAAGTGAAACTATTTACAATCAATTTAGAGCTGTCTACCAAGCTGCATACGAATTGGGTTCCGAAATCATAAGAAACCGCGCTACCATTGGTGGAAATATAGCCAACGCCAGCCAAAGTGCAGACGTTTTATTGGCATGTTTTTCTTTCAATGCAGATATTAAGATTTTAACTAATAAAGGCGAAGAAAAGATCGTCCCGGTATCCGAGCTCATAACAGGTCGTAACGAAACAATTTTAAATCCGGGCGATGTTGTCGTAGAGATAATTTTGGAAAAGTCCAAAGGCATAAGTGTTTTTAAAAAGATCGGCTCCAGAAAAGCGGTTACAATATCGAAACTGAATTGCTCCGCTGTAATTTTCCTTGAAAATGATGTCGTCACAAAAGCAGATATATTCCTCGGTTCTATAGGAGTAAAGGCAGGCGAAGCTGAAATACTGAAAGAGGAATTTTTGGGCAAGAAATTATCAGATATAAATGTGGCTGATTTGCAAAATGCAGCCTATGAGGAAGTGGAAAAGTCTATTCCGGGCAGACCGTCCAAGTATTATAAAAGGGTGGCTGTGCAAGGATTAATAGAGGATGTATATGAGGGTTTATTAAATTATGAGTAATTATAAATATGTTGGAAAAAGTGTAGTAAGAAAAGACACACTTCCGAGAGCGAAGGGTGAAACCAAGTATATAGAAGATGTCAAAAGATACAATATGCTTTACGGAAAATTCATATTAAGCCAAAAACCTCATGCAGATGTGACCTTTGATTTTGAAGAGGCGTTAAAGGTTGAAGGAATTTACAAAATATTGACTCACGAAGACATACCCAAGGTAGCTTATAATTCCATGGAATGGTATTCGGGCATAGAGGGTAATAAAGATGAATATGTGATAAACGATCGAGCTAGATTCGTAGGTGACAGAATCGCTTTGGTCCTTGGAGAAACCAAATCAGCTGTGGAAAAGGCAGTAAAGAAGGCTGAGGTCTTTTATGAAGAGCTTCCTGTGGTAATCGGATTTGAAAGTGCGCAAAAGGATGAAACAGTCATAAAGGGAGATACTAATTTAGCTGCTGAAAAGGAATTTAAAAGCGGCGATTGGGAAACTGCTTTCAAAGAAGCGGATTATATTTTCACGGACAAGGGTGTCACTCCGAGAACTCATCATTTGGCAATAGAGAATTATTCCGCCTTGGGAGAAATTGACGAATTCGGTAATCTGGTGGTTTCCAGCGGAAGTCAAATAGTATTTGCAATACAAAGACACTTGTCGAACATTTTAAGCATTCCTTACAATAAAATCAGAGTCATAAAGTCGAATTTGGGGGGATCTTTCGGTGGAAAACAACAACCTCTTTTAGAGTTGGCAGCCGGTGTAGTGGCGTGGCAGGAAAAACGCCCCGTGCTCCTATATATGGACAGAGCACAAAGCATGGTTGGAGTAGTTGCCAGAACTAAAATGGAAATTGAAGTTTCCACAGCTGTCAAAAAAGACGGAACCATACTGGGTAGAAAAGTAGCTGCAAAATTAGATGGAGGAGCTTACGATACAAACAACAGGACATTGTTGGGAGCATCTGCGAAAAAATTATTCAGACTGTACAGGATACAAAACCAATACTACAATGGAAAATCCTACTATACAAATGCAACACCCTCCGGAGCGACAAGAGCTTACGGTGGACCCCAAATTCACGCAATAACTGAAATAAATATCAACAATGCGGCTGTAAAACTGGGTATGGATCCCTGTGAATTCAGATTGAAAAACTTGATCGAAGCCTATGACGAAGATCCATCAGGCGGACCGAATTTGGGTAAGGCCGGAATAAAAGAATGCGTAATCCGCGGCATGGAAAAATTCAACTGGAAAGAAAAATACAATCATATCAGAGAGAAGAGCGATGACAGATATGCTTATGGAGTAGGTATGGCATGTGCAACTCATGGAAGCGGATACTACGGAGCATACCCGGATTTTGTAAATGTGGAGATGGATTTGTCCTGCGACGGCGATGTACTTTGCAAGATAAGTGCTCATGAACAAGGCTGCGGAACTGTAGCCACACTGGAACAAATAGCTGCAGAAGCATTGGATTTGCACCCGTCAAAGGTCAGAGTGACGGAAGCGGATACTTTTATAACACCGTATGACGCTGCAGGGACACAAGCCAGCAGAGTTACCTTTGTTCTAGGCGGAGCATTGAAGGAAGCCGGGGAACGCATGGTTGAAAAACTGTTGAATACTCTCAACACTGTAGAAAAAATTGAATACAAAGATATGTATATAGATGATGGCAAGGTCAGAATTCACAACTCCGAAAAGTACTACACCTACGGAGAAATCAGCACCATGAGGGAAAAATTTATGGCGGAAAAGAAATAAAAATAATAGAAGCAGAGTGTTGATCGATCCTATCCATATACTATTGGAAATACCACAAAAACATAGTATTTTACAAATGATGAGATATTTGAAAGGCAAAAATAGTTTAATAATATTTGATAAACACGCAAAATTAAAATACAAATATGAAAATAGACATTTTTGGGAAAAAATATTATTGTAAATATATTAAGATTAAACAAACAGAAAAAATAGCAAAATCTATAAAAGATCAACATTATACAGCACTAGATAAACTAAGTATAGAAGATACAAAGACCCTTTCAAAGGGATATAATATAAAAGCCTTTTTAAATAAGCAAAGCATAAGATTTAACAAAATGAAAACTGGTATTTTTGAGATAGGTTGGAAATACTTGGGTTTATATCTCTTTAGTGAGTCGACGGTTTTATGGTGGCTATGACTGTTAAAGAACAATACAACTTGACGTATAATACTGTGTAAATTTATTTTTATATTAATTAAAAATATCGACTTATCCTATAGACAAATCGATATTTGAAATATTTTTATGTGTCAAAAATTCACATGTTTTAATCAATTCTTAAAATGCAGGTACTACTGCGCCTTGATATTTTTCTTCGATAAATGCTTTTGCATCATCGGATGTCAAAACTTCCATGAATTTTTTGAATTTTTCTTTTTCTTCTTCGCCTTTTCTGACGGCTACTATGTTTGCATAGGGTGAGTCTTTGGGTTCTATTAACAGTGAGTCTTCTGTGGGGCTAAGTCCTGCTCCTATTGCAAAGTTTGAGTTTATGATTGCTGCAGCTGCGTCTTTGTAGGTGTTGGGAATGTTTTGTGCATCCATGGGTACGAATTTCAAGTTTTTGGGGTTTTCAGCGATGTCGTTTTCCGTTGAGCTTAGATTTGTGTTGTCTTCAAGTTTAATAATTCCTTCTTTATCCAACATTATCAATGCTCTGCCGCCGTTTGTCGGGTCGTTGGGGATTATTATTTCATCGCCGTCTTGTAATTCGTTAAGTGATGTCAGTTTGTCTGAATATACTGCCATGGGTTCAATGTGAACTCCGCCTATGGATACTAAGTCCAATTTGTTTTGTGCTGCGAATTCTTCCAAGTATGGTAAATGTTGAAAAAAGTTGGCATCCAGGTCTCCTGCTGCCAATTGTTCATTGGGTTGAATATAGTCGTCAAATACTACTACTTCAATTTCGAGTCCTGCGTCTTTGAATTGTTGTTCAAGACCTTTTATTATTTCCTCGTGAGGTACAGGGCTCACACCTACTACTATCTTGTTGTCCTCTGCAGAATCTGTTGATTCTTCCTTTTGATTATTTCCGCCGGAGCATCCTACTAAGAGTAATGACAGCATCAATAAAATCAATAAATTTCTTTTCATTTTTCTTCCTCCTTATTTTTTGTCTATTTTCTTTTCAAGATAATTACCAAATAATTGTATTATCTGTACAAAGGCTACTATTATTATTACAGCTACCCAAAGTATGTCGGTTCTCTTGTAGGTGTAACCGTATCGCACTGCTACCTCTCCAAGTCCTCCACCTCCAATGGCTCCGGCCATGGCTGAGTATCCTATTATATTTATTATCATCATGGTGATACCGCTTATGATTTGCGGCATTGCTTCAGGTATTAAAACTCTGAATACTATTTGTTTGTCATTTGAACCCATGGATTTGGCTGCTTCGAGAATCCCTTTGTCGACTTGTGCAAGATATCCTTCCATAAGTCTTCCGAAGAAGGGTATTGCCGCTACACTCAAGGGTATGATTGTGGCAGCGGTTCCGTAGGATTTGCCCACTATGAAACGCATTGCAGGTATCAGGATCAGCATCAGTATTATGAAGGGAACTGAACGCAAGAAGTTGACTATGGAGTCCAATAGGGAGTAGAGTTTCGGATTTTCTTTCAATCCTCCCGGACGTGCAAGGGTTAAAATTATACCCAAGGGCATGCCGAAGACTACAGATATAAAGGATGAAACAAATACAAGTACCAAGGTCTGTGGGATTGCAGGCAGTATTATTTCCATTATTTCATTCATTGGTAACTACCTCCACAGATATTTTTTTATTCTTTAAAAAGTCTATAGCTCTTTGTTTTTCGGGTTCTTCTCCAATTATTTCAACTATCAGATAACCGACGGATTTTTCCTTTAGTTGATTTATATTTCCGGAGATTAAGTTGATATCCACATCAAAGGTTTTGATACATTGTGACAAAATGGGTTCGTTGTAGTTTGCATCCAAGTAGGCAAGTCTGTATACGCTCTCGCCGAAGTTAGTGCTGAGAACTTCCGTCTCTTTGTCCGTGCTGTCCATGTTCTTCATAAAGGATCTTGTCATAGGATGTTTGGGATTTTTAAATAGTTCGTCGGTTGTATTTTCTTCGATTATTTTCCCATTTTCCATAACAGCTATTCTGTCGCATATGTCCTTTGCAACTTCCATTTGATGAGTGATCATGATAATGGTCATTTTGTACTCTTCAACTATTTTTTTGAGCAGGGTCAAAATTGACTTCGTGTTTGCAGGGTCAAGTGCTGATGTTCCTTCGTCAGATAGCAAAATCCTCGGATTGGTGGCTATGGCTCTTGCGATTGCCACTCTCTGCTGTTGTCCTCCCGAAAGTTGAGCCGGATAGGAATCTTTTTTATCTTCAAGTCCTATAAAATTTAAAAGTTCTTCCACTCTAGCTTTCACTTGATTCTTGGGTGTCTTTATTATCTCAAGGGGATAGGCGATATTGTTGTAGACGGTCTTCTGCATGAAAAGATTAAAGGATTGGAATATCATACCTATATCCTTTCTTTCCTTAAGAAGATCTTCGTGGTTTAGATCCAGTATTGAAACTCCGTCTATGATGATCTCTCCACTCGTAGGCTCTTCAAGTCTGTTGATACATCTTACAAGTGTGGATTTGCCGGCTCCGGAAAGCCCTATTATGCCGTAAATTTCCGAGTCATTTACTTTAAAGGACACATCATCTATTGCTCTTAGAGCTCCATTTTCAGAAGTGAAATCTTTTACTAAATTTTTAACTTCTATCATAGTTCCTCCAATTATATAAAAAAACTCTCTTCGATAAGAGAGTTCCTCTTATCTATAGTTTACACTCAGGATTTAGCACCTTGCCTTGCAGGTTGCCGGGTTTCATCGGGCCAGTCCCTCCACCTCTCTTGATAAGACAATGTATGTATTATATACTTTATCTAAACTACAGTCAAGAAGTATATAAAAAGTCTGATAATTATTTTACAATTAACAGACTTTTCCTTGTGCATTATTTAATTATCTTTTTCTACTAAATCTCCGGTATCTACATTATAAGAATATTCAATTTCAGAATTGCTGTTTTTAAGCTCTATATCTATTTTATAAATATTATCATCGAAATCCATATCCCAACTTTTCACCAAGAATCCTTCTCCTGCATCTGAGAGAGCCTTGTGCAAAAGATCTTCTGCCTTTGCAATTTGCTCGAAATCTAAAAATTTGTCGTCATCTCTGTCATTTTCAAATTCTTCGCTGATGACTTCGCCTGTCTCGGGATTTATTTTCATTTCATATTCTTTGTCAGCATCCTTGGCACTGATTTCATACTTGTATTCTTCCGTGTCATATTCTATGGCTTCGATTTGAGCATCAGGATATTTCTCTGTAAAAATCAAGGCGGCATCTGAACCTGTCAGTTTAGTTGCAGCATTGACATATATGGAACTTAAAGTATCCGTTTGCTTTTCATCTGCATTCTTTGTTTCATCGGTGATTTGGTTTTCAGTTGTGTTGTTTTCTGTTTTTTCTTCAGTCGCTTGAGCGGTATTGTTTTTGTCCGGAGCAGTATTCTCCGAAGTGGAAGCGTTCTTTCCTCCACAGGCTACAAGTGCCAAAGACAGAGGTACAACAGCTAACAGTTTTTTAAGATTCATCTAATTATCTTCTCCTTTTACATATAATTTACATGTTCTATATATTTATATCTAAAAAGAAGATTATTAAACTTATTTCACAAAGGATTCATAAATGGCTTTTATGGCCTTTTCGTATTCCACTTCTTTTATTCCAACTATTATGTTCAATTCACTTGATCCTTGAATTATCATTTGAATGTTGATATCGGCATCTGCCAAAGCCTTGAACAGTTTTGCCGATACACCGACTTTATTCTTCATGGCTCTGCCCACTACAGTTATAAGGGCGATTCCGCTTTCAACGGACACATTGCTTGTGTCACAGAAAGTTTTGATTTCATTTAAAATTGTGTCGTAATTGGACGCCAATTGATTTTCCTTGACTATTAGAGAAATTGAATCAATGGATGTGGGCATGTGTTCCAAGTCGATTTGATTCACTTCCAATACGCTCATGAGTTTTCTGTAGAAGGATTTATCTTCTTTCATCTGAATTTTCTCTATATTTATTACTGAGAAGTGTTTTTTGCCGCTAACGCCAGTAATTTGATCCGTTTGAGTCTTGGCGTCGCTCACTATTAAAGTGCCCTTGTCTTCAGGTTTAAAGGTGTTTTTAACCTGTATGGGTATATTTTGGCCGATAAGAGGAAGTATCGCCTCTTCATGCAGTACAGAAGCCCCTGCATAGGACAGCTCTCTCAGTTCGCTGTAGGTTATTTCTTCTATTTGTTTGGGATTGTGGACAATTCTTGGATCTGCACTCAAAAACCCTGATACGTCGGTCCAGTTTTCATATAGATCTGCATTCACTCCTCTGGAAATGATGGAGCCCGTCAAATCTCCTCCACTTCTTGAAAAAGTTCTTATATTGCCGGCGGGGTTCTGTCCGTAAAATCCCGGGATAACTGCACATTGATGCTTTTCCTTCATCTTTTCAATTGCAGCATAGGACTTATCTTGCAAAAATCTGCCTTCTTCGTCGAAAAATATCACTTCACAGGCATCCACGAAATCATACCCTATGATTTTTGAAAGTATGAGTGCATTTAGATATTCCCCTCGGCTTGCGATATATTCCTTGGTGGTTCCCTTTTCCAACTTGCCTGTTATATCTTTAAAATATACATCTATATCGAAATCTAAGTTACATCCGGATATAATTTCCTTGTATTTTTCTTCAACTTTATTCAGAGTATCTGTAAAATTGATGTTGTGTTTAGCCAAATCATAAGTTAGATACAGTAAATCCGTTACCTTTGTATCCTCTTTGCCGCTCTTTCCCGGAGCGGAAGCAACTATGTATCTTCTCGATTTGTTGCTCTTTATAATATCTGCCACTTTTAAAAAAGAATTTGAAGTCGCAAGAGAAGTTCCTCCAAATTTTGAGACAATTAATTCCATAATCAACCTCCATATTAGAAATTGTATATAACCTTAGCTGTTTAGTCAATAAAATATAATTTTAATTTTTAATAATATGCATACAAATTTGTCGTAGTTTATTATATAATGTACAAATAATAAAACATTATTGGACGGTGTGAATTATGTATATTGAAAAAAAATCCTTGGCAACCAAAGTTTACGACAGTTTAAAAAATAAAATATTGAATAATGAATTACTTCCCGGTGACAGATTGATTGAAATAGAAATAGCCAAAGAACTGGGTGTGTCCAGAACACCTGTAAGAGAAGCGCTCTTTAAGTTATCCAAGGATGGGCTGGCAGAAAATTTTCCCAGAAAATCTTTTATAGTTTCAAAGATATCCTTGGCAGATGCAAAGGACCTATACGATGTCAGAGCCGCTCTTGAACCGCTAACAGTCAGAGAACTGGCACAGGAAGGTATAACAGAAAGAACAGAAATGCTTTCAAAGATCATCGAAGATATGAAAAAAGCATATTCAGAAAAAAATTTAACTGCCATTAATACCGAAGTTATCAACTGGGGCAGAGCTATCATAGAGTTGACTCACAATCAAATACTCAAAAAAACCTTGATTGAAGTTAACGAAAGACTTTACAGATTCGCAAATTTTATATTTAGAGACCCCAAAAATGTCAAAGCCGTATACTCAGCAATAATAGACATATATGAAGCTATAGAAGCTGAAGATCCTACAAAAGCCTTTGACATCAGTTATGAATATGTTTCGGGAATATATCCCATGATCAAAAATCAAAATGATTATCGCTCATTTAAATACGAATAATTAAATTTTGTAAAAATTTTGTATTATTTTTTAAAAAAACTCTTGATTACTTTACGAATCGGGTGTAAAATGTATTGTATTGTTCACATTTGCACCTTTAGCTCAGATGGTAGAGCAACTGACTCTTAATCAGTGGGCCCACGGTTCGAGTCCGTGAAGGTGCACCACATAAGTCCCGTAACTATGTTGCGGGACTTTTTTATTGCAACGATTTCATATATCGCTATTTACAAAGATAACGTTTTGTCATTTATTTTTTCTCAACACTAATTAATGCGATAACGTAACACATTTTTATTCGTGGTACAGCACATTGCTTTTTTATAGTTGAAAACATTTTATACGATTAAAATTATTTATTGATTTGGTTAAGTGTTTTTTGACAGCTATTACTTGTATTTACGCCATTTTTACAACGTTATAACTAATAATGATAATCGCAGAGGTGAAATTTTGTGTTGAAATCCTTTTTCATATAAGGTATTATTAAATTAACCCAAAAACCATTCATTGATTACTACTCGAAGATTTCAAATGGAAATACACAAACCATAATAAAACGTATTTCCAGTTTGAACTTATGAGAAGATAATCTACAATTACCAAACTATTTTTAGCACCAAATTTATTAACTTTAATTCATCAAGGAGGAAAGTATGAAAAAATTTTTATTGTTAGTTCTTATGAGTGTTTTACTTTTAGGAAGCGTTGGATGCGATGGTAATTCGGGCAACGCGGCAAATAGCAGTAATGGCGGAAACGGTGGAAACAGTGAAGCTTCAGAACCTGCAGCAGGTCCTCAAGACTTCGTAATGGGTACTGGATCCAGTGGTGGTACTTACTTTGCACTTGGCGGTGCAATGGCTAATGCTATTAACGACAAACTTGCAGAAGACCAAATTACAGTAACAGCTCAATCTTCCGGAGCATCAGTTGAAAATCTCAATTTGATCAATGCCGGAGAAATGGACTTAGGTATTGCGATGAACAATGTTGCAGCTGATGCCTATGAAGGAAAAGGTGCTTTCAATGCTCCTGCTCAAAATTTTGCAGCGATAGGTGTTGTTTACAACGAAGTATATCAAATCGTCGCTAACGCAAGCACCGGTGCAAAAGAAGTTGAAGACTTAAAGGGATTAACTGTAGCTGTTGGTCCGGCAGGATCAGGAACTGTAGGTCTTAGTGAGTTAGTACTTGCGGCAGCAGGACTTGATATTGACTCCGACATCAAACGTCAAAGCGACAGCTTCGGCGATGCATCTACAAAAATGCAAGACGGTCACATCGATGCAGCTTGTAACGTATTGGCAGTGCCTGCATCATCTATAGTTGAAATGCTTACTACTATGGATCTTAACTTCATAAACATCAGTGACGATATTCTTGCGAAAATCCAAGAAGATGCTCCTTACTTTATGAGAAAAGTTATTCCCGCGGGAACTTACGGCGACAAACAAACTGAAGATAACAATACTATCACATGTAAAGCTGTTCTATACTGCAGACCTGACATTGATGACGAAACAGTATATAAGATTACAAAGGCTTATTACGAAAGTAAAGACGTAATTGGAGCTGCACATACAACAGGTAAAGAAATGGACGCTCAAACAGCTCTTGAAGGTGTAACTACTCCAATTCACCCCGGAGCAGCAAAATATTTTGAAGAAATAGGCGTAGAAGTTCCACAAAACTAATTTAAAACTTTCAATTATTTAGTAAAATTTAACACCCCTTAAATAATTTAATAACTTATAATTGTTAAATATTTAAGGGGCGTTATTTAAACTAAATAATTGTTTAAAGGAGTTGAAAAATGAATAACAACAAAGATAATTTAATAAAAGACGAAGTAATTGAAAATAAAAATGCGGATATAGGTTATGAAAAGGTAGAAATAGATGCCGATCAGTTAATGGCGGAATATGATAAGGAGTCTACATATAGAAGACTTATCGGATTTCCCGGGAAATTGGTCTATATCATAGCTGTATGTTGGACGGTATTTCAACTTTATACAGGATTGTTCGGTACATTTCCGTCTACACTTCAACGTGCACCTCACTTGGCTTCAGCATTGGTGTTGGTGTACCTGTTATATCCAATAAGTAAGAAAAAAGTAACTTTAAAAGAAACATCACATATTCCTTTTTATGATTACATGCTTGCCGCTGCCGCTTTTGCAGTAGGAGCATACCATGTAGTATTTTATGATGAGCTTTTGCTTCGTGCGGGAGCTTTCACCCAAGTAGACTTTATAATAAGTATAATTGCTGTAATACTGATTTTAGAAGCGGCTAGACGTGTTGCCGGAATGGTAGTAGTTACAGTAGCAGTTGTATTTTTATTTTATGCACTTTTAGGCCATAATATTCCCAGGGGTACTTTCCTATTTCATGCTAAGTTTTCTCCCATCAGAATATTTTCAACATTGTGGTTGGGAACTGAAGGTATTTTAGGAACCCCGATATATGTATCATCGACCTTTATATTTTTATTTATGGTATTTGCGACTTTCTTAAAGAAAAGCGGTGTCGGCGACTGGATGACGAATTTAGCTACAGCTGCAGTTGGAGGATCCGTAGGAGGACCTGCTAAGGCGGCAGTAGTGGCCAGCGCAGCTCAAGGAACTGTCAGCGGTTCTTCGGTTGCAAATGTAGTATCTACAGGATCTATAACTATCCCGCTGATGATTGAAACGGGTTACGACAGAAATTTCGCCGGTGCAGTTGAAGCGACAGCTTCTACAGGTGGACAAATAATGCCTCCCATCATGGGTGCTGCAGCATTTATCATGACTGAATATGTTGGCGAACCTTACGGCGTTATAGCTATGGCGGCGATAATTCCAGCAATATTATACTTCACAGGCATATTCCTAAACATTCACTTCGAAGCTCTTAAAAACGGACTGGTAGGACTTCCCAAAGAAAAGAGAAAAGACCCAAAAGTCTTATTTAAAACAGGTTGGTATATGCTTCTGCCCGTAGTTTTAATATTTGGCTTATTGATAGGCGGAAGTTCCGCAATGAAAGCGGCTATGTACGGTATATTCGGTTGTATCGCCATATGGATAATAAATATAATCAAAGAAGAAAAGAAATTTAACATCGCCAATTTTGGAAAGATATTTGTGGACTCTCTTAGTGAAAGTGCAAGAAGTGCTATATCTGTTGCTATAACTTGCGGTACGGCAGGAGTAATCGTAGGTGTAGTAACTATGACAGGTTTGGGACTTAAAATGGCTGACGGTTTAGTTAAATTGGCAGGCGGAAGTTTACTCCTGACAATGGTGTTTACAATGCTCAGCTCCATAGTACTGGGCATGGGTGTTCCTACTACAGCCAACTACATCATCCAAGCCACAATATCAGCTCCGGCGCTTGTCACCTTGGGAGTACCTCCTATCGCAGCTCACTTGTTCGTATTTTATTTCGGTATAGTGGCTGATATAACTCCACCGGTAGCACTTGCAGCTTTTGCAGGAGCAGGTATTTCGGGCGGAAATCCCATGAAGACCGGATTTAATGCTACTCGTTTGGGAATTGCTGCATATATAGTTCCATACATGCTCGTATACAATCCAATATTGGCACTTGTAAATGTAGAAGGTTATTCAACAGGTATATTTGTTCTGATGGTACTTAAATCCGTGGCTACAGCAGTATTGGGCATGGGTGGTGTCGCCATAGGGTTTACCGGGTACTTCAAAACCACATGTAAACCTTGGGAACGCATATTGCTCATAATCGGCGGATTATTATCTATAGACCCGGGTACAGTAACAGATATCATTGGTATAGTTATATTGGTGTCAATCTATATAATACAAAGAAACAGAGTAAAAAAAGCAGCAGCATAAATTTTATGAGTAAAGCCCCCTATATAAAAAAAGGGGGCTTTGCTATGCTGTAAACTCCCTTATAATTATATCTCTACACTTTCTCCGCAGTGTAAGTAATGCAAATTGTCAATTTTATCAGACAAGTAATTAAACTCCTCAATTCCCGTGCAGTGACAAGTGTAAAATTCAATATTCGAATATTTTTTAAGCTCTTGTGCTATCAAATCCAACAGCTCAACAGAAGCGTTGTTTTTCCCGGACGGACTGTGTAGATGATAGCCTCCGATGCAAAGGGCAGGATTGTATTCGCTTCCTTTTTCCATGATGTTAACCACGCCGTTGTGCCCGCAACCCATGATGAGAACGGATTTTTCTTCTCTGATAATTAAATTTTGCTCATGCTCAAACTTGTCTCTACCATACTGTGAATATAAATTATCGTTTGCATTGGAATAATATTTACCCGACGCTTCCACTGTAAACAAAAACAATTCCTCATCAATCTCATAATCCCCATCCGTCAACGTGACCTGAGGTTGGTTTTTATATTTTTCATCCAGCCCTATATATTCCGTTTTTGAAGCAGAAGACTGGCTGTAGTAGGGGTCAAAAGCTTTTCTCTGCACATAAATTTTTGCAGAAGAGTTGATCGTCAAAAATTGTTCCAATGCTCCTCCGTGATCGCTATGTCCGTGGGAAATTATAACCACGTCCACAGCACTTAAATCTATTGACTTCATGTGTGCATTTTCAAAAAGAGTATTATCCGGACCCAAATCAAATAAAATTTTATGTTTTCTCGTTTCAATATACAATGACAATCCATGTACAGGTTTCAAATTGCATTTTGATTCATTTTCAACTAAAGCCGTTATTTTCATGAAACTTCCTCCTCTAAATTATGTATTAAGAATATCATAATTTTGCAATAAAAAAAGCATATCTTTCATTAAAGAAAAATATGCACTATGGTGCGGGAGAAGGGACTTGAACCCTCACGCAATTACTTGCACATGCCCCTCAAACATGCCTGTCTGCCATTCCAGCACTCCCGCGAATGTAAAACATTATACTACATATTTAATATTTTTTCCACATACATTTTACTATTTGAATGATTTAATTAAAAATTTTGTACTATTTATCAAAAATAAATAAGGACTTCGCTGCCAAAATTTTAATTAAATAGCAACTTCGTTTTTTAAAAATAAAAAATCACTGTGTTTAAAACTTTTAAACACAGTGAAACTATGGTACCAAAGGCGGGACTTGAACCCGCATGATGTTGCCATCGCCAGATTTTGAGTCTGGTACGTCTGCCAATTCCGTCACTTTGGCTTAGGTACCTATATAATTTAACATTTTATTTACAATAAATCAATATAGAAATTAAATTTATATGAGTAATATTTTATTTTTAATGTATAATCTTTTCTAAGGAGTGATATTTTTGGATAACAGAATTTTAATTATAGATGGGTCATCGCTGTTTTTTAGAGCTTTTTATGCTCTTCCACTATTAAAGACGAAGAAAGGCGTGTACACTAATGCAATTTATGGATTTATATCTATGCTTGAAAATGCTGTCGATAAAATAAATCCTGATCATGTGGCAGTGTGCTTCGACATGAAGGGCAAAACTTTTAGAACGGATATTTTTAAAGATTATAAGGGAACAAGACAAAAGACGCCTACAGAACTTGAACAACAATTTCCCATAGTTAGAGAAATTCTAAGTGTGATGAATATACCTACTCTTGAATCACCCATATATGAAGCGGATGATATAGCGGGTACAATTGCAGAAGTCGCAAAAAAAGAGGGGTATGAAACATACTTGTTGACAGGTGACAGGGATTATTTTCAACTTGTAGACGACAAGGTTAAAGTACTGTTTACAAAAAAAGGCATAACGGAGATGAGCATAGTTTCAAGGGAGAGTATAAAGGAAGAGTATGACTTGACACCGGATCAACTCATAGATTTAAAGGGACTTATGGGTGATGCTTCCGATAATATACCAGGTGTGCCGGGAGTCGGTGAAAAAACCGCATTGAAACTTCTTCATCAATTCCACACCATCGAAAATTTATATGACAATATAGAGGATGTCTCGGGCAAAAAGTTGAAAGAAAATTTATCTGAAAATATAACTCAAGCTTTTATGAGCAAAAAATTGGGAACAATAATAAAAAATGTTCCTATTGATGAAAGTTTGTCAGATTTTAAGTTAATGGGTTACGATTATCCCAAACTCTATGAAATATACAAAGATTTTGAATTCAACACTCTCATGAAAAGACTTCCCGAAGAATATCAAAGAGATAATTCGGATAAAACCTCTGAAAGCAATTTGATTTACAGAGCCATGAACGTCGGAGAAATTCTTGATGAAATAAAAGAATACAAGTCCATGGCATTTAAGATAGTTTCTGACGGAAAGATATACGAAAATGTACTTCCCACTCATATAGCAATAAAGGTAGAGGGCAAAGAAACTGCTATATTTAAATTGGGAGAAGATATTTCAATTAAAGATTTCAAGGAAGTTTTTGAATCGGAAAATATCGAAAAAATAGGTCACGACTTAAAAGAAGACCTAATGATTTTACACCATTACGATATAGAAATTCAAAATTACACCCATGATACTAAAATTGCCGAATATATATTAAACTCAACTATGTCCGATTACGATATAAACAATTTGTCCAAGGAGTATCTCGGATACAATTACAAGACCGAAGAAGATTTGCTTGGGAAAGGCAAAAAAAGAATAAATTACAGCGATTTAGATGAAGAAGAACTGAACAAATATCTTTCTTTTTATCTTAACAGCGTTTATTTCATAAGAGAAAAACAGATTGCAAAAATTAAAGAACAGGACATGTTAAGTCTGTTCAACGATGTGGAACTTCCATTGGTCAAAGTGCTCAGTTCAATGGAATATTTGGGAATAAGAACTAAAAAATCTACTCTCGATGAAATAGGCAGGGACTTAGATGGTAAAATATCGCAGTTGGAAAAAAAGATTTACTCAGAAGCAGAAGAAGAATTCAATATAAATTCACCAAAAAAATTGGGAGAAATACTATTTGAAAAAATGAATCTGCCTGTAATCAAAAAAACCAAGACAGGATACTCCACCAGTGCGGAAGTATTGGAAAAATTGAGTTCCAAAGCAGAAATAGCTGAATTTGTACTGGAATATAGGAAATTGGCAAAATTAAAATCCACCTATGTAGAAGGGCTAAAAGAACTGATAAATGAAAGCACCGGTAGAATTCATTCACACTTCAATCAAACAGTGACATCCACCGGCAGAATTTCATCCACAGAACCCAATCTTCAAAATATACCAATCAAGACGGAAGAGGGCAGATTGATAAGAAAGGCTTTCTTGGCATCGGAAGAACATAAGTTAGTCGATGCAGACTACTCTCAAATAGAACTTAGGGTACTGGCTTCAGTATCAAAGGATGAAAATATGATCGAAGCCTTTAACAACGATGAAGATATTCACAGAAGAACTGCGTCGCAAGTTTTTGGAGTAGATTTTGAAGATGTGACCACGGATTTGCGTTCAAGAGCAAAGGCGGTAAACTTTGGAATAGTCTATGGAATTTCCGATTACGGTCTATCGCAGAACTTGAACATCCCGAGGAAAGTTGCCGAGGACTACATAAACAAGTACTTGGAACACTATGATGGAATCAGGACCTTTATGAAAGAAGAAGTTGAAAAAGCAAAGAAAGAAGGATATGTAAAAACAATTTTAAATAGAAGAAGATACATTCCGGAGCTTAAAGCCAAAAACTTCAACATCAGATCCTTCGGCGAGAGAATAGCCATCAATACGCCAATACAAGGTTCCGCAGCAGATATAATCAAAATTGCAATGGTCAAGATTTACAATGAACTAAAAACCAGAAACATGAAATCCAAACTCATACTTCAAATACACGACGAATTAATAGTAGATGCCCATGAAGATGAAGTAAAAGACGTGGAAAACTTGATGAGAGAAATCATGGAATCGGCAGTAGAATTGGCGGTAGATTTAAAAGTAGACATGAACACGGGAAGTAGCCTATATGATACGAAATAAGAACTCTGATAATTCTCAATGCTTTACAATAGAAAAAAATGCAAAAAAATTGTTGTTTCAAAATAAAAAAATCATAGCATTGACAGGTAGTATTTCCACGGGCAAATCAACAGCAGCAGAAATAATAAAAGACTTTGGATTTAAAATAATAGATTTGGATAAAATTGGGCATCAACTTTATCAAGACACAGAAGTCACCGATGAAATAAATCGTATCTACGGAATTAATTTCACAGAAAATGGAGTATTCAACAGAAAGGCCCTCTCCAAATATGTCTTTGAAGATAAATCAAGACTTGAAATTCTCAATAAGATAATGCACGGAAAAATATTTGAAAAACTCACACAGATAATCAAAGAATCCGAAGAAAAAATAATATTTGTAGACATACCTCTTTTAATTGAATTGATGGGAAAAAACGATCACAGCTCAATATATGACGAAATTTGGCTGGTCTATGTTCCTAAAGAAGTGCAAATAGCAAGACTTATGAAAAGAGACAGTATAGAAAGAGAGGAAGCTCTGAAGAAAATAAACTCCCAAATAGACATAGAAAAAAAAATAAAATATGCTGACATCTTACTTAACAATGAAAAAGGTATCCCCGAACTAAAAAAACAAATTCAAAAAGAAATCCATAGACTTATCGAAAAATAATTTAACACCTCCAATGGTAGTGTGAAATAGTTTGTGTTCCATCCATCCTCTTAAGGATTTTTGATGGAT